>JACFND010000030.1 GCA_019455045.1 Flavobacteriia bacterium | reverse complement strand
CCATTTTGGGGTTGCCAAGACCAAACAAAAGTCAATGCTGTCGCATTGTTTTTTTTATTCCGCCAAGCCTTATGAAAGCAAGCTTTCAACGCAAAATTACTGTCTGAGAATCGGTAGGGATTAGCTTGCGCTGATCCCATTTTGGGGTTGCCAAGACCAAACAAAAGTCAATGCTGTCGCATTGTTTTTTTATTCCGCCACGTCTTATGAAAGCAGATTTCCACTTTGATTTGTTGTCAGAGAATCGGTAAGGGATTAGCTGGCGCTGATCCCATTTTGGGGTTGCTAAGACCAAACAAAAGTCAATGCTGTCGCATTGTTTTTTTATTCCGCCACGCCTTACGAAAGCGGGTTTCAACTTAAAATTCGTTGTCATAGAATCGGTAGAGGGATTAGCTGTGGCTGATCCCGTTTTGGGGTTGCCAAGACCAAACAAAAGTCAATGCTGTCGCATTGTTTTTTTTATTCCGCCAAGCCTTATGAAAGCAAGCTTTCAACGCAAAATTACTGTCTGAGAATCGGTAGGGATTAGCTTGCGCTGATCCCATTTTGGGGTTGCTAAGACCAAACAAAAGTCAATGCTGCCGCATTGTTTTTTTATTCCGCCACGTCTTATGAAAGCAAGCTTCCAACGCCGTGACGGAATAAAAAAATCGCACGCTAATGCGTGCGACTTTTGTTTGGTCTGCGGAGAGAGAGGGATTCGAACCCCCGGAGGTGTGACCCTCAACGGTTTTCAAGACCGCCGCATTCGACCGCTCTGCCATCTCTCCAAAAAAGAAGTTTCCCTCTTTTGTGGCTGCAAATATAAATCTTTTTATCAATTTCAAACAAGACCAATGAGGTTTTTTGAGAATTTTAAAATCCTTTTGATCTCCCGCTCGGCAAACCCGCTCAGCATACGGTCATTACAAAAAAAACAGACCGGAAATTAAATTCCCGGCCTGTACAGTTTGAGCTCTTACCAACCAAGCTTTTTATATTTTATTCCAGATAACCGAATTTTCCCAAATTGAATTCGTTGCAGGCTTCCAGAATTTCTTCCCTGTTGTTCATTACAAAAGGTCCGTGCGCCGCAATCGGTTCTTTGATCGGTTCGCCCGACAATATCAGAACCACCGATTTTTCATCTGTACTGATCTCAAATCCCTCTCCTTCATTTTCAAATATCAAAAGCTGATCTGTGGCGACTTTCTGCTCTCCGTTGACCCTAATATTTCCTTCAATGACCAGCAGCATGCTGTTGTATTCGGCCGGAAAATTAAAGTTTGCTTTTGCACCCGGATTCAGTTTTGCATTGTACATATGAATCGGTGTATAAGTCGAAGCAGAACCTTTGATTCCGTTGTATTCGCCCGAAATCACTTCAATGATTCCTTGATTGTCGTCAAGCAGATATTTTGACATTTTGTCTCTTGTGATCGACTGATATTTTGCAGGCTCTTTTTTGAATTCCGAAGGCAGATTGACCCACAGCTGAACCATCTGAAATTTTCCGCCGCTTTTTGAAAAACCTTCTTCGTGATATTCTTTGTGCAAAATTCCGGAAGCAGCAGTCATCCACTGAACTTCGCCTTCACCGATCACACCGTGAAAACCGGTGCTGTCGGTATGCGCGATTTTTCCGTGATAAACTATGCTGACCGTTTCAAATCCTTTGTGCGGATGTGCACCGACGCCTCTGACATGATCTGAAGGCGCCAATTCCGTCAGTGAATTGTAATCCAAAACGATAAACGGATTGGTTCTCTGCATACTCAACTGGGGTACGCCCGGTATGAAATTATGCATTTTGAAACCGTCTCCAACCATGTGCGGAGCCGGCGGATTTATAATTAATTCTATATTCTTTCTGCTCATTTTTCTGATCTTCAGTGTGCAAAGTTATTGCTGGGACCAAAAATCGGCATTGATGTGTGTTAAGAAATGTCAGACTGTCTGGTTCTTTGTGAAATAACTGTCGATAACGATTTTGATGTTTTCATAAGTCTGATTCATCAAAGTCGGGATTTCTGAAACCGGCTTCCAGACTGCGTTTTCAATTCCTTCCTCGTTTTGAGGAACAGGAATTTCCGGATCATCAGTTGTCATCCGATACCAGTAAATCGCTTTGAGTTTCATGTTTTTCAGAAAATAAATATGATAGGTATTGCAGATCAGTTCACCCAGTTTCAGACCTTCGATTCCGCATTCTTCCATCACTTCTCTGACCGCTGCAACTTCTGTGGTTTCGCCTTTTTCAACCTTTCCTTTGGGCAGATCCCATTTGCCTAGCCGGTAGATAAAAAGGATTTCGTTTTTTTGATTTTCAACCACTCCGCCCGCCGCTTCGAGATAATCAAAATAAGATTTGAAATGCTGCCAGAGTTTGTCCAGATTGTGATGATAAATATTGATTTCTGCCGCTGAAGTATTTCTGAGCAACGCCAAAGCTTCCTCAAACTGGCTGTTTGTACTGAATTTCAGATTCTTGATTTCGGGCAATGGAGAATCCGAAAGAATCACAGCCTTTTCATTGTAAAAAACTTTGTACATTTGGATGCTTTGAAACAAAGATAACCTATTTTTAAAGGATGAATGTAAATACTGAAAAAATAAGATTTTCTAAAAATCAGCAGGATGCTTTTGATTTTTTGTCGGATATGGAAAACTATCGTCAGCTGATGCCGGACGACACCAAATCGTTTGATGTGCACGAATCGGGCAACGGTTTTGGAGTTCAGATCGGCAGTCTGCCAAAGGTGGGAATGAAGCTCAAAGAAAAGACAGCGCCTTCACAGCTGGTTTTTGAATCTCCTTCTCCGAATTTTGAATATTATCTGACCATCAACATCGACCCGGTCGATGATTCAAGTTCTGATATCAGTCTTGATTTTGACGGAAAATTCAATATGATGATTGAGATGATGGCAAAAGGGCCGCTGACCAATTTCATCAATACGATTGCAGCAAAATTGGGCGAAGTTTAATTTCCGCTTCCGATTATTTTTCTAATCATCTGAAAATCATGAAAGTCAAATACAGACTTGAAGAAAGCGATTATTTGAATTATCAGCTGTTTTTTGTTTCCAAATCAGAAAGAATCAACAAAGCAAGAAAAAGAAACCGGCTGATTATTCCGTTGGTCTATCTTGGTTTTGGTGTGATTTTATTTTTTCTGGAAAGTTATTATCTGTCGGCTGCGATCGTCTTTTTTGGTCTGCTTTGGTATTTTATGTATCCGATTCGAGAAAAAAACAGATACATCAAAAATTTCAAAAATCATTTCAATGATTATTTCAAAACCAAATTTGAAAGAGATTTTACGATTGAAATAAATGATGATTTTATTTTGGGAAATGACGGCGAAAGCGACAGCAAAGTGCCGGTTTCCGAAATTGAGGAAATCAATGAAATTCCGTCGCTGATTCTTTTGAAATTAAAAACCGGTGATTCCTTTCTGCTGCCAAAGAATACGATTCCGGAAATTGAAGAAGTAAAATCAAAACTCAAAGAAATCGCTTCAAAACAGAATATCAGTTACAATATTGAAAATGACTGGGCGTGGAGATGATTTTTTTAATCTAATTATAATTCGCAACAATAATTAACAGTTCAACCCGCTTTGCGGGTTGTTTTTTTGCGGCTGTTTTTGTCCCCTGATTTCATCGGGGGCTCCCGATAGCTATCGGGATAGTTGAACTGCTTTGCGGTTCTCAAGATCAAATGAAATTCATAAAAATCCCGAAGGGATTTAACTGTTGATAGCCTCGGGTTAATGAAGCGAAGCGAAATTAAACCCGAGGTTAAAAAGATAAATGCGAATTTGATTTGGCGCTGATTTTGGCGCGAAGCAATCCAAAATCTGTGACAAATCAGTTGACAGTCCGTTTATAATTTAAATTTCACAATGAAAATCCTTTGTTTGAAAATCACTTCAAATCCTTAAAAAACTTCCTCTTTTTGATAAAATACTGATAGGGAACCAGCTTTTTTTCGAAATAATCTTTTTTGCCTGATTTTGAAGATTTCAGATAGCCCGGAAGTCTTTTGTAAAAACCAAAATGCGCTCTTACAATCGCCAGACAATGCGGCAATCCTTCATAAAACAAAAAGATTACACCCGTGATTCCGTCCAGAACCAAACGGCTGAAAATCACCTGAAATCTTTTTCCTTTGGGCAGATTTTTTGCCAGCATGCCCAGATTGTTTCTGAAATTGAGATAGGTCTTTCTCGGGCTGTTTGTCTTCAAAGTTCCGCCACCCAGATGATAGATTTTTGAATGACCGCAATAGTAAATTTTTCGGCCCGAATTGTTCAAACGCCAGCACAGATCGATTTCTTCCATGTGTGCAAAAAAACCTTCGTCAAAACCTTTCATTTCCAGAAAATCTGAAGTTCTTACAAAAAAACAGGCACCGCTTGCCCAAAAAATCTCGACGATATCATCATACTGACATTTGTCTTCTTCCAATGTCCAAAAAACTCTGCCGCGACAATAAGGATAACCGAAATTATCGATAAAACCGCCGGCTGCACCCGCATATTCAAATTTATTCCGGTTTTTATAATCCAGGATTTTTGGCTGCGCCACAGCAATTTCGGGATTTCCTTCAAACAGTTCGATCATCGGATTCAGCCAGTTTTCGGTAACTTCAACATCAGAATTGAGCAAACAGAAAAGCTCAATATCCGGATTGGTTTCAATGATATTTTGAATGCCGTCATTGTATCCTTTTGCAAAACCGAAATTCTCAGAATTCCGAATGATTTTAATTTCAGGAAATTCAGATTTCAGATAATCGACCGAATCATCATCAGATGCATTGTCGATCACCCAAATCTCAGCATGGTCGGAATATTCGGTTACCGATGGCAGAAATTCTTGAAGAAGCTTCCGGCCGTTCCAGTTCAATATGGCGACAGCTGTTTTCAATAGTCGATTCCTTTTTTGTATTTCCACCTTTTGTGGCTCCACAGCCAGTTGTCGGGATGTTCGCTGATCAGGTTTTCAAGTCTGCCAAAGAATTTTTCGACCACTTCCATCTCTTTGAAATTCTCTCCGTCAGGATTGATTCTTTCAAATTCGGTATGATAAAATCCCTGTTTGGTTTTGACGGTTTTGCAAAATACAACCGCCATTCCTTTTCGGATTGCAATCTTGTCAAATCCTGCAAAAACCGGTGTTTCCTGATTCAAAAACTGAATGCTGTGTCTGACCATCGATTTTTTCGGGCTCTGATCTGCGACAAAAAGATAGGTCTTGGTTCCGTCATTCTCGGCTTTCATCATATATCGGCCGGTTTCCTTCATATTGATCGGCAGCGTTCCGAATTTTCCGCGGATTGAATTCACCCGATCATTCCAAAAATCATTTCTCACCTTATGATAAACAGCAAGTGTCTCTTTTGCAGGCAGATGTCTGACCAAACCGATAAACCATTCCCAGTTGAAAACATGACCCGCCATCAGAATGACGTCTTTTCCTTCTTTTTTGCAGTCTTCAAATACTTCCAGATTTGAATAAGTATGTCTGTTGTCAAGTTCCTGTTGTGAAATTGAAAAACTTTTCAGGGTTTCAACCAGATAATCTGAGAAATTCCGATAAAACTGTTTTTGAATTTTTTTGATTTCCTGATCTGATTTTTTGGGAAATGAATTTTTTAAATTTTCTCGGATTACTTTTCTGCGATAACCGATCACATAATTCATCAGAAAAAATAAAATAGCCGAAAACCAATAGAGCAGCCTCATCGGAAGGAGTGAAATGCAGTACAGGATTCCATAAAAGAGGCGGTTCATCACTGAATGAATTAGTCAGCAAATTTAAGACATTCTTTCCAAAGCGAATCATCGGGCGGAGGTGCGGTAATCGTGATTTCTTCCTTTTTTACAGGATGAATAAATCGGATCAATCTTGAATGAAGTGAAATTCCGCCATCCGGATTTGATCTTTTTGCGCCGTATTTCAAATCACCCTTGATCGGATAGCCGATAAAGCTCAGCTGTGAACGGATTTGATGAGAACGGCCGGTATGCAGTTCGACTTCAAAAAGCGAATAATTGTCCAAATTTCCCAATACACGATATTCCAAAACCGCTTTTTTTGAATCGGGTGTCGGTTTTGAATAAACGGTGACCTTGTTGTTCTTTGGATTTTTTCTGAGAAAATGCTCGAGTCTTTCGGTTTTGATTTCCGAATGTCCTTCAACAATCGCCCAATAAACTTTTTTGACTTCTCTTGTTTTGAACAGTTCATTCATCCGACTGAGCGCCTTGGTGGTTTTTGCAAATACAAGCACGCCGCTGGTCGGCCGGTCGAGCCGGTGAATCAGTCCGAGAAAGACATTGCCCGGTTTTTGGTCTCTGATTCTGATCAATTCTTTGATGGTATCCAACAGAGATTCATCGCCTGTCTGATCTCCCTGCGAGAGTTCGCCCGGAAGTTTGTTGATGATGATCAGATGATTGTCTTCGTACAGGATTCTGTCCTTCAAATTTTTCATTCAGATTACCGAAAAATCAATACTGTTCGCTTTCGTTCGGAAAATTTACATTTTTGACATCTTCCACATATCTTTTCACCGCATCCGTGATGTCATCGTACAGATTCAGATACTGTCTCAGAAATTTGGGTTTGAATTCGTGAGTCATTCCAAGCATATCGTGAACTACCAGCACCTGACCGTCGCAATGAGGTCCGGCACCAATTCCGATGGTCGGAATTGAAACATTTTCGGTTACTTTTTGAGCCAGTGCGGCAGGAATTTTTTCCATCACCAGCGAGAACACGCCAAGACTGTCGAGCAGATGTGCATCATCCATCAGTTTGGCAGCTTCCTCTTCTTCTTTTGCTCTGACTTTATAAGTTCCGAACTGATAAATTGACTGAGGCGTCAGACCGAGATGCCCCATAACGGGTATGCCCGCATTGAGTATTTTTTTGATTGATTTTTCAACTTCAAGACCGCCCTCGAGTTTGACCGCATGCGCGCCTGATTCTTTCATGATTCTGACTGCAGAATCCAAAGCTCTTTGCGGATCGGACTGATAAGTTCCAAACGGAAGATCGACGATGACCAAAGCGCGTTTGACGGCTCTGACAACCGATTGTGCATGATAAATCATTTGATCTAAAGTGATAGGCAGGGTGGTTTCATGTCCGGCCATTACATTTGAGGCTGAGTCTCCGACCAGGATGGCATCGATCCCTCCGGCATCAACCATTTGAGCGATTGTAAAATCATAAGAAGTCAGCATGCTGATTTTTTCGGCACCTTTCATACTTCTGATGGTTTCTGTTGTAATTCTCTTGATTTCTTTGTTGACAGACATGTTTTTCAATTTTCAGCTAAGGTAGGATTATTTCGGTTTTTAGTCTTATTTTTGCGTGGCCAATTTAAACTGTGACCCTGTTTTTCGAGAAATATCTAATTTTTTCGGTCCGAAAACATTCGCAGCAGGCAATAAATTATCATGGTATGAAAATTACGGTAGTAGGAACCGGCTATGTGGGACTGGTGTCGGGAACCTGTTTTTCTGATGTGGGTATCGAGGTGGTCTGTGTGGACATCGATCAAAATAAAATCGAGAAATTAAAAAACGGAATCATCCCGATTTACGAACCCGGTCTTGAAGAACTGGTTGTCAGAAATCACAAAAACGGAAGACTGAAGTTCAGTACCGATCTGGGTGAAGCCATTCAGGGAAGTGAAGTTGTCTTTATTGCGGTGGGAACGCCTCCCGGCGAAGACGGTTCTGCCGATTTGAGTTATGTGCTGGCGGTTGCAAGAGAAGTGGGAGAGAAGATGAACAATTATCTGGTCGTTGCCACAAAAAGTACAGTTCCGGTTGGAACCGGCGAAAAAGTCAAAAAGGAAATTGCAGAACAGCTCAAAAAGAGAAATTCTGATCTTGAATTTTCTGTAGCATCCAATCCGGAATTTCTGAAAGAAGGCGCTGCAGTTGAGGATTTTCTGAAACCTGACCGTATCATCATCGGAACCGAAGACGAAAGAGCAAACGGGATTATGAACAGATTGTATCAGCCGTTTCAGCTGAGCAGCAACCGTATGATTTATATGGATATTCCGTCGGCAGAAATGACAAAATATACCGCCAATGCGATGCTCGCCACCAAAATCAGTTTTATGAACGACATTGCAAATCTCTGCGAAAGAGTGGGTGCAAATGTGAATATGGTGAGAAAAGGGATAGGTTCTGACAGCCGAATAGGAAATAAATTTATTTATCCCGGAACCGGTTATGGCGGAAGCTGTTTTCCAAAGGATGTGAAAGCAATCATCCGTACCGCAAAAGAATATGATTATGAACTCAGAGTGCTGCAGGCGGTTGAAGCGGTGAATGAGGATCAGAAATCCATTTTGGTCGAAAAAGTAAAATCGAGATTTGGCGAAAATCTGTCGGGTATGACTTTCTGTCTGTGGGGATTGAGTTTCAAACCCAACACAGACGATATGAGAGAAGCACCTTCGATTGTGATTGCAAACGAACTGCTGAAAATGGGTGCAAAAATCAATGCCTATGATCCGGTTGCAATGGAACAATCCAAACAATTTTATCTCGGTGACCGGATTACTTATTGCAGCAATTCTTATGAAGCAGCCAATGATGCAGATGCACTGCTGCTGGTGACCGAATGGTCTGAATTCAGGATGCCCAACTGGCAAATGCTTGCAAAACTTTTGAAAAATAAAACTATCTTTGATGGTCGAAACATCTATGACCGCGAATATCTGAAAGAACTCGGATTTGAATACTACGGCATAGGTTTGAAGAATTAAATTGAAACCATAACTTTAACTATAAACTGCATGAAAGTCGGAATTACCTTTAGCACTTTTGACCTGCTTCACGCCGGGCATATCAAAATGCTCGAAGAAGCGAAGAGAAACTGCGATTATCTGATCGTCGGACTCCAAATGGATCCGAGCATTGACAGACCCGAAAAAAATAAACCCACCCAATCCATCGTTGAGCGGTATATACAGCTGAAAGGCTGCAAGTTTGTGGACGAAATCGTTCCTTATGTGACCGAACAGGATTTGGAAGACATACTGAGATCGTTCAAAATCGATGTTCGAATCTTGGGTGACGAATACAAAGACCGTGATTTTACAGGCCGAAAATACTGCGAAGAAAAAGGAATCGAACTGTATTTTAACCGCAGAGACCACAGATTTTCAAGTTCAGATTTGAGAAAAACGGTTCATGAATTGGAAAACCTGAAAGTGATTCACAAAAAATAAATTCCGTTTTGGACAAAAAAACGATAATTATCACAGGAGGAGCCGGTTTTATCGGCTCTCATGTTGTCAGGGAGTTTGTAAAAAATTATCCCGAATATCTGATCATCAATCTGGATTCGCTGACCTATGCCGGCAATCTTGAAAATCTGACGGATATTGAAAATTCTCCAAATTATCGGTTTATAAAAGCTGACATCACAGACGAAAAACGAATCGACGAAATCTTTGAAACCCATCGTCCGGACGGTGTCATCCATCTGGCGGCAGAATCTCATGTGGACCGCTCGATCAGTTCGCCGCTTGAATTTGTCAAAACAAATGTATTGGGTACGGTCAATCTGCTGAATTCAGCCAGGAAAATCTGGGGAAATAATTTTGAAGGAAAAAGATTTCATCATGTTTCCACAGACGAAGTATATGGTGCGCTTGGCGAAACCGGAATTTTTACCGAGGAAACTTCTTATGATCCGCATTCGCCCTATTCTGCATCAAAAGCGAGCTCTGACCATTTTGTGAGAGCTTACGGCGACACCTACGGATTGCCTTATGTCATCACCAATTGTTCAAACAATTACGGCCCGAATCATTTTCCCGAAAAACTGATTCCGCTCTGTATCAACAACATCATTCACAAAAGACCGCTTCCGGTTTACGGCGAAGGTTTGAACACCCGCGACTGGCTATATGTGATCGATCATGCAAAGGCGATTGATCTGGTGTTTCACAAAGGAAAAAATGCCGAAAACTACAACGTCGGCGGCTTCAACGAATGGAAAAACATCGATCTGGTCAGGGAACTCTGCAGACAGATGGATCAGAAACTGGGCAGACAAAAAGGAGAAAGCGAAGAACTAATCACCTTTGTAAAAGACCGCCCGGGACACGATCTTCGTTATGCAATCGATGCAACCAAAATCAACAGCGAACTCGGCTGGAAACCAAGCGTAACCTTTGAAGAAGGCCTTTCAAAAACAATCGACTGGTATCTTGAAAACCAGGACTGGCTGGAGAAGGTGACGAGCGGCGATTATATGAATTACTATAGGAAGCATTATTCTATATAAGTAGTTGAGTAGTTGAGTGGTTGAGTAGTTGAGTGGGTAAGTGATTAAAATGTAAAATTGTAAATTGATTGATATGGCGTTAATAAGAAAATACAAAGATTTAATTGTTTATCAGAAAGCTTTTAAAGTTGCAATGGATATTTTTATACTGAGCAGGACATTTCCGATAGAAGAAAGATATTCATTAACAGACCAGATCAGACGTTCTTCAAGATCAGTCTGTGGAAATTTAGTTGAAGCCTGGAGAAAAAGGAGATACGAAAAGATGTTTGTCAGCAAGATTGTCGATTCTGAAGGAGAGGCGTCAGAAACTCAAAATTGGCTTGATTTTGCGTATGCCTGCGGTTATATGGAATTATCTGATTATAACAAACTGACTTCTGATTATGAGGAAGTTTTAATGATGCTTGCCAAGATGTCAATTGATTCGAAGAAGTGGACTTTTAATCCAAAAGAGAAATAAAATTTTATTATTGGTAAATTTGATTTTTCCTATATTGAAAAAAAGTTAATTTAAAACCACTTGACCACTCAACCACTTAACCATTAAACAACTAAAACAATGAAGGGAATCATACTCGCAGGCGGCTCAGGAACAAGACTTTATCCGTTGACCATTTCGGTCAGCAAACAACTGATGCCGGTCTATGACAAACCGATGATCTATTATCCGCTGTCAACACTGATGCTTGCCGGAATCCGTGAAATACTGATTATCACCACGCCTCAGGACAGTCAGGCGTTTGAACAGCTTTTGGGAGACGGAAGCCAGATCGGCTGTCAGCTCAGTTATGCTGTTCAGCCGCGACCCGAAGGACTGGCACAGGCGTTTGTCATCGGTCAGGAATTTATAGGTGATGATTCGGTGGCTCTGATTTTGGGCGATAATGTCTTTTACGGTGCATTTCTTCCGCCACTGCTTCAGAGTAAGACCAATATCAAAGGCGGCTGTGTGTTTGCTTATCTGGTTTCTGATCCCGAAAGATACGGTGTGGTTGAATTTGACGAAAATGAGAAAGTCCTTTCGATTGAAGAAAAACCACAAAATCCAAAATCTGATTATGCAGTTCCGGGTCTTTATTTTTATGACAACCGTGTGGTTGAATTTTCAAAAAATCTGAAACCTTCCGAAAGAGGAGAGCTTGAAATTACGGACATCAACAACAAATATCTCGAAATCGGAGAGCTGGAAGTCGGTGTGCTCGGCAGGGGAACCGCCTGGCTCGATACCGGAACTTTTGATTCGCTGCATCAGGCAACCGAGTTTGTCAGAATCATCGAAAAACGTCAGGGAGTGAAAGTCAGCTGTATTGAGGAAATCGCGTATAATCTCGGATACATCAATCGTGACCAATTGCTGAAATCAGCCGATAAATACGGGAAAAGCCAGTATGGCCAGTATCTTAAAAAGATTGCGAAATAAATCCCGTTGGTGAAGTCCAAATCAAACAGCAAATATCCTATAAATAAAATAATAGTTCAACCCGCTTCGGGGTTGATTTGACTGCGTATTTCTCTTCCCCCAATTTCATTGGGGGCTACGAATAGTTGAACCGCTTTGCGGTTCTTTATTGTGATTTATTCTATATAAAATCCTGAAGGGATTTAACTCTGAGTAACCATGGGTGAAACCCGTGGAAAGTTGCTCTTATGAAAAATGAACTCTGAAGGAGTTCAACAATAAACACCTTTTTATAACCTAATGTTTATTAATCAATTCAATTAATTACTTTAATCCAATCTCTTTTATAACTATTGGATTATGAGCAATATAATTTAATTTGTGAAAATTCTTGAAATAATAATTTAGAACTTACATAAAATCATCAACCAAATCTTCCAATTCAAACTGGTTCATAAATCCCTGATGAAACAATAATTTCTTTCCGTTTTTATAAAATCCGGTGGACGGGATTGCGCCTCTCCAATTCACATCAATTTCAGGCAGCAGTTCCATTGTCGATCTCACATCATCAAGCAGATACACATCGGTTGTGATGCTGTGTTTTTGGACAAAGTTTTTGACTTTTGTATTCAGTAAGTTTTTGTAATCAAGCGAAACCAGTATCATTTTGAATTTTGGTTCATCCGTCATCTTCTTGTTGACTTCCATAAATCCGGGAATCTCTTCAATGCAGGGTCTGCACCAGGTCGCCCAGAAATTTACAACATACAGCACATCATCCTGCTGATTTACGATTGACTGAAATTCATTGAAATCGATCTTTTTCAATGCCGATTCGGACTGCTGACCAAAAAGAATTGAACCAAAAAGTAAAAATATAAATACCGAAAAATTTTTCATAAGCCTTGATTTATCAAAAAGCATGCAGAATCCAAAAACCGATTATTTCCAGTATTTGTCGATCATATAGATCATCTGTGCCATCACGATCGCACCCAGATGAAGCTCTCTTTTGTTGACTTTGTCAAAGGTGTCATTTGCACTGTGGTGGATGTCAAAATATCGCTGTGAATCCGGAACCAGACCGGCAACCGGAACGCCCATGGTGTATTTGAGCGGATTGATATCGACACCGCCATAACCCTTGATCAGCAGATAAGCGCCATAAGGTTCAAACAGCGGAAGCCAGCTCTGGATCTGTTTGATTTTTGAATCATCCATATCGAGCGAAATTCCTCTTGGCGAAAAACCGCCGGCATCGCTTTCGAGCGCAAACAGATGGGTTTCATTTTTTGATTTTGCTTCTTCCGCATATTTCACACCGCCGCGCGCACCGTTTTCCTCATTTGCAAAACATACAAATCTGATGGTGTGATTGGGCTGAATCCCCAGTTTTTTAAAGGTTCTCAGGATTTCTATCGTCTGAACGATTCCGGCGCCGTCATCATGCGCACCTTCACCCACATCCCATGAATCGAGGTGACCGCCAACAGTGATGATTTTGTCGTCCTTTCCTTTGATTTCACCGATCACGCTGTGATTGATTTTTTCGGGCTGCATACCGCAATCCGAATTCAGTTTCAGATAAAGTTTTTGATTTTTGATCAGATCGGCAAGCATGTCAGCAGTTGTATTTCCGACAGCAACCGCCGGGATTTTTGCGAATTTCTCATCATAATTCATTGTTCCGGTATGTGGCACATCGTCAGGCCCGGTCGAAACCGAACGGATGATTGCAAACTTTCCGCCTTTTTCTGCCACTGCCGATGCGGTATGTGAACGATAGATGTAGGCCTCGCCGTATCCTCTGAAAGTTTCCACATGCTGCTGCGGAAAAAGATAATCAAAAAACACGATTTTTCCTTTTATCGCTTCAGCCGGAAGTTTATTGAATTCATCAAAGTTTGTAACCCTGATCACTTCGCCTTCCACATCTTTTTTGCCTGTTCCTTCCGAATTTCCGAGCGACAGAAATTTAAGATCTTTCCATTCGCCTTTATCGGTTTTGTATTTCAGACTTTCCTTTCCTCTGTGCCATACGGGCACCAAAGTTTCCTGCAGCCAGACTTTGTCTGCGCCTGCGTCTTTGAGTTGCTGTTCTGCCCAAAGAGTGGCTTTTTCATATTCGGGTGAACCGCTCAAACGGTGACCGATATTTTGGGTCAGATCATAAAGGATGTCATAAGCCTGACCGTGCAGCAGTATTTCGTTTGATATTTTTCTGAATTGAATCGAATCTTCTTTTGTCTGGCCAAAGCAGATTCCGCCCAGAACCAAAACTGAAAACAGTAAATTTTTCATTTGTGTGTTATTGAATAAGAAATTGAAGTTTTAAAGGTAAAAAACTTTCAAAGATGAAATGGTGATTCCTTCAAATTCTTTTTGGATAAACCGACTTTATATAATGCAGAGACAAACGGCCGTTCGTCTCTACAATAGTAATCAAGCGGAACCGAACTTCCTCGTCAGGTTCTATAAATGGAATTTAAATGTGTCCGACCCGCAGCACGGGTCGAATATGTATAGCCAAGAGAGGAAACCAACAGAAAATGTTTTGGTGCTGTTTTTGGCGCGAAGCAAACCAAAAACTGTGACAAAACAGTTGAATAGAATCTTCAAAAAAATCAATTGATTCAGCTCAAATAATAAAACCGATCAAAATTTTTAAAAATGGCTTAACTTTATCGGGACTGTTATTTACAAATGAATCAATTGAAAAGAATAATATTTGCTTTTATTGCAATTCTAATTGCAACATCCTGTGCCAACAATTTGAGTAAAACTTCAAATGAAGTTTTCCGACAAATTGACGGAATCTATAAATTATCAGATGGTTCAAAATGGATTGAATTCAAAAACGGTCATTTTAATTATTATTACGAAGCCCAAAAACATATGCCTTCATTCGATTGTCATAAACTTTCATTTGGCAGCTTCAAACTTACAGATGAAAATTTTATTGAATTAAATTCATCAGACAGTATTTTGCACACCGGATTTTTATTTGAAAATGCTGTGAAGAAAATGAATAGAGGAAACCGGGATTCGATTTATGTAAAAATCAACAGGACAAAGCAGGACACAAATTTCGACTACATATTGTCTTATATCTATGATGAATTTCGCTTTTCAAAAGATGATTCAATCCGGATTAAGAAAGAACCTGATGACATTGGAATTTTTGAAGTAAAAGCAAAACTTCTTTATTTTCCGCATTTGTATAAGGATGGCAGATACAAAGGATTGCCGGATATCAGTATTGGTGTTGATTATGATGATTTCAATTATTTTGAAATTGATTTGAGTTCGTTTGATGAATGCCGTTTGGCTCAGGAATATTATAAAGGTGAATTTATTCGCTATACCGGTGACAAAATATTTTGGAATGGGGAAGTGTTCCTAAAAACCAATCCGTAAAATAACAATCATAAAATGTAGAGACGAACGGACGTTCGTCTAATTACTGTATTAATCTGATCTGAAATCTTGCGGATTGAAAGGTTTGGGAAGTGAGAATTCCGGCTGTGCAAATTTTACAAACAGGCACAAAAAAAAAGTAACTCAACTATTCAATCGAAAGAAGAGTTACTTTAACCAACCTAAACCTATGAAAAGTTACATAAATAACTTGGTGTAAAAGTATAAAAGTGGATTCTAATAAAAAAACATTTTTGAATATTTTTTCACATTTTTTTTGGAGAATCTATTCCCAATAGACGTAATGCATTGATAATCACATTGGAAGACCATTTACTTAAATATAGCCTTTTGTTGATAACTTGTGAATTTTGGGCATTCAGGATGGGGAAATTCTGATAAAACGAGTTGAAAATCCTGACCAAATCATACACATAATTTGCCAAAAGCGCCGGATTTAAACTTTCGGATGCGTTTAAAATGATTCCTTCAAAATCATAAAGATGTCTGATGATTTCAATTTCGATCTTTTCCAGCTCCAAATTTTCAATATCAAATTCCTCGGGCCGTCTTTTTTCAAGTATCGACTGTATCCTTGCGTAAGTATATTGAATAAAAGGTCCGGTATTGCCTGCAAAATCAACACTTTCTTTTGGATTGAACAGGATTCCTTTTTTCGGATCCACCTTTAATATAAAGTATTTCAATGCACCCAGACCGATAATTTCATACAATTTGTTCTTTTCATCTTCCGAATAACCGTCGAGTTTTCCGAGTTCGGCCGAAATTTCTTTTGCGGTCTGAAACATTTCTTCCATCAGTTCGTCCGCATCCACAACCGTTCCCTCTCTCGACTTCATCTTGCCATCGGGCAGATTGACCATGCCGTAAGAAAGATGTTCCAAAGAATCAGCCCATTCAAAACCGAGCTTTTTCAGAATCAGAAACAATACTTTGAAATGATAATCCTGTTCGTTGCCGACCACATAAATCAGCTTGTCTATATTAAAGGTGTTGAATCTTTCAACCGCGGTGCCCAAATCCTGGGTCATATAAACCGAAGTGCCGTCAGAACGAAGCACCAGTTTTTCGTCCAAACCGTCGGCGGTCAAATCAATCCAAACCGAACCGTCATCTTTTTTAAAGAATACGCCCGAATCCAGACCTTTCTGAATCAGATCCTTTCCGAGCAGATAGGTATTGCTTTCATACTGATAATGATCAAAATCAACACCCAGTCTTTTGTAGGTCTTTTCAAAACCTGCATACACCCAGCCGTTCATCATCGCCCAAAGCGATCTGACATCTTTGTCGCCGTCTTCCCATTTTCTGAGCATTTCCTGTGCTTCCAAAAAGAGAGGTGCATTTTTCTTTGCTTCATCTTCGGTCTGTCCGGCTGCAATCAGTTCTTTGATCTGTTCGCGATAATGTTTGTCAAATTCAACATAATATTTCCCGACCAGATGATCACCTTTGATACCCGAAGATTCGGGCGTTTCACCATTTCCGAATTTCTGCCATGCAATCATCGATTTGCAGATATGGATACCGCGGTCGTTGACGATCTGAATTTTTTGAACCTTATGACCGGCTGCTTTAAAGATTTGAGCCATCGAATAACCCAAAAGATTATTTCTGATGTGTCCCAAATGAATCGGCTTGTTGGTGTTGGGCGAAGAATATTCGACCATGATCGATTTTGAATTCTGATTTTCGGCTGTATATCCAAAATCTTTGTTTTCAGCATTTTTGATCAGATCGGTGAGCCAGAATTCGTTTTTGAAATTCATATTCAGAAAACCTTTGACCACATTGAAATCAGAAATCAGATTTTTTAATTTCAGATGATTTCCGATTTCCTCACCGATGATTTCGGGTTTCTTTTTTAATTCTCTGATCAGGGGAAACACGACCAGCGTATATTCGCCTTCAAATTCTTTTTTTGTATTTTGAATCTCAAGACTTTCGGGCTGATATCCGTAAATATCCGAAATTGAATTTTTTAAAATCTCCGAAACTATTGATTTGAGATTCATTTTAATTTTTTGACGGGTTTGTAATTTTATTCTGCGCTTGTATAGATGTTCTGCACATCGTCGTCTTCTTCAATTTTTTCAAGCAGCACATCCAGTTCGGCCTGTTCCTGTTCGCTCAGTTTTTTTGTTGTCTGCGGAATTCTGTCAAAACCCGAACTGATGATTTCAATTTCGTTGTCTTCAAAATATTTCTGAAGCTGACCGTAGCTTTCAAATGGCGCGTCCACTTCCACATTTCCTTCGTCTTCGGTAATGTCCTCGGCACCGTAATCGATGAGTTCCAGCTCGAGTTCTTCCACATCTCTGCCGCCTGCATTGATGGTGAAAGTACAGATATGGTCAAACATAAATTCAACCGAACCCTGGGTGCCCAGACTTCCGCCGCATTTGTTGAAATAACTTCTGATATTTGCAACCGTCCGGTTGTTGTTGTCGGTCGCAGTCTCGATCAGCACTGCGATTCCGTGCGGTCCGTAACCTTCAAAAAGAACTTCCTTATAATTTGCAGTATCCTTGTCGGTCGCTCTTTTAATCGCTCTTTCAACGTTTTCTTTGGGCATATTTGCCGCCTTGCAGTTTTGGATAACTGCTCTCAGTTTTGAGTTTGCCTCGGGTTCGGGGCCGCCTTCTTTTACAGCGATCACGATTTCTTTACCCAATCTTGTGAAAGTTTTGGACATTGATGCCCATCTTTTCATTTTTCGTTCTTTTCTGAATTCAAAGGCTCTACCCATTTTTGTCGAAATTTTTGAGTTGCAAAATTACATATAATTTTCTCATTGAAAAATACCGGCGGATTGTAAATTTACTCTGATTTCTTACTCAACTGTTCATTGAGAAATTGAATGAAGATTGAACTGTTTTAGACCGGAAATTGGAATATTTGGAATCAATATTAATCATATTCAAATGATTTAATTTAACAGTTAACAATAATCCAAAGAACCACGAAGTGCTTCAACCATTGGTAGCCCTCGATGAAATCGAGGGAAAATAATACGCCCCACAAATCCAACCCGCAGAGCGGGTTGAACCATTAAACGGAATTTGTTATTTGTAATTAACATTCTGAAGATCAATTGTTCTGTCAATAATTTTTTTGAAATGTTTTAAGTTATGATTTAATTTGTTTTGTCACGGATTTTGGTTTGCTTCGCGCCAAAATCAGCGCCAAAACAATACTCGATTATATCGTTTGATCCTCGTGTTTCACTCCGCTTCGCTGCGTTTACACGAGGTTACTGATGGTTAAACCCCTTTTAGGGGTTTTTATTCCCAAAATAAAAATTAATTTTCTTCCAAATGAAATTAGCGTACTACCTGAAAGATATAGATTTGTATCCGATTGAAAATCTTCACTTTTTTGCTTTTACAATTTCAATTTTATTTAAAAAGATAAAAGTGATCTGTATTAAATTTTTAGTTTTCCCAATTTGAATTTTTAATCAAATCAACTGCATCCGGCTGACGATTTACGGATTCGGTTTTCCTATCTTTGCATTTGAATTTAAATGATATGAACACACAGCTGTCGGACTGCCAAACCATCATCAGTGAAGCTTTGGATGAATATTCTTTCAAAGATTTTGAACCCGTTGAACTCTATGGTTCATGTGATTATATACTGAGTCTGGGCGGAAAAAGACTCAGACCGATTCTCTGTCTGATGGGAAATATGCTGTTTGACGGAGATGTCAACGAAGCGATCAAACCCGCGCTCGCGATTGAGTTTTTTCATAATTTCACTTTGATGCACGACGACATCATGGACGAAGCGCCGCTGAGAAGAGGAAAAAGTCCGGTTCATCTGAAATTTGATCTGAATACCGCCATCCTTTCGGGCGATGCATTGCTGGTTCAGGCTTATCGGATGTTTGAAGATCTGCCCGCAGTTCATTTTAAAAATGTGATCCAGCTGTTTTCGAAAACGGCTGAAGAATTGTGCGAAGGCCAGCAGTACGACAAAAATTTTGAAACCCAATCCGAAGTTTCTTATGACGAATACATCCGGATGATCGAATACAAAACTGCGGTTCTGGTCGGCTGTGCGCTTCAGATCGGTGCGATCACTGCCGATGCGGATGCCGATAATCAGTACAAACTCTATGAATTCGGAAGAAATCTGGGCATCGCATTCCAGCTTCAGGATGATTATCTCGATGTGTTTGGCGAAGCCGATTTTGGAAAAGTCCATGCCGGAGATATCATCGAAAACAAAAAGACGATTCTGTATGTCAAAGCGGTTGAAGCTGCCGACGGCAATAATTTGATTGAATTGAACAAATGGTATTCGACAAAATCGGATGAAACTCAAAAAATTGAAGCGGTCAAAAAAATATTCAAAGACACAAAAGCAGATCTTGCGGTTCGTTCGCTGATTGAAGAATTTACCCAAAAAGCAATGCATTTTTTGGATAAGATCGATGTTCCGGATTCAAACAAAACTGCTTTGAGAGAATTGGCAAATGATTTAATGAAAAGAAAAATTTGATGAAATTCAGGACAGAAATTCAGCTGCAGCCGTCTGAAAGAAAGATCTCACATTCCCAGCAGATATTTGGGATCGGTTCCTGTTTTGTGTCCGAAATCGGTCAGAAACTTTCCGATCTGAAATTCAGCACGCTGGCCAATCCTTTTGGCACCCTTTTTCATCCGCTTGCGATTGAAAATGCATTGATGCGGATTTTTTCGCTGACCGAATACAGCCGTGAAGAAATTTTTAAATACGGCGAACTCTTTTTCAGCTGGGATCATCATACTTCATTTGACCGTCCAACCGAAAAAGAAACTTTGGAAATCATCAATTCAGAGCTTGAAACTGCAAATAATTTTGCCCGAAATTCAAACTGTTTTCTGCTGACTTTCGGAACTTCATGGGTTTATCGATTAAATGACAGCGGTTTGTTTGTTGCAAATTGTCACAAAGTTCCGCAACATGTTTTTGAAAAATCATTACTGACTGAAAAACAGCTGTGCGCATCGATTAAAAATTGTTTTGATCTGATTTTTGATGTCTGTCCGAATGCACACATCATCGCAACCGTCAGTCCGGTCAGGCATACCAAAGACGGAATTATCGAAAATTCGCTGAGCAAGGCAAGATTGATTTCTGCTCTGCATGAGGTTTTGGGCAGATATGAAACCGTCGATTATTTTCCGGCTTATGAACTGGTGAATGACGATTTGAGAGATTACAGATTTTATTCCGAAGATCTGGTTCATCCCAACCAAATGGCGGTGGATTATATCTGGCAGAAATTTTCTGAAGTTTATTTTGACGAGAATACAAATTCAAGAATCGAACAGCTCAAAAAAATCAATTCTGCTTTGGCACATCGGCCGCTGAATCCAAAGACGATTGCCTACAAAGAATTTCTGTACAAAACCGGAAAAATGATTGAATCGATCGAAAGTCAGTTTCCAAAAAACTGTTTTGCAGAAGAAAAAATCAAACTTCAAAAATTAAACGAATTATGCTGATTGATACCCATACCCATCTTTATTCTGAAGAATTTGACGACGACAGAACCGAGATGATTCAAAGAGCGGTCGATGCAGGTGTAGAGAGATTTTATATTCCCGCCATCGATTCGACCTATACCCAAAGGATGATGAATCTTGAAAAAAATTATCAAAACATTTATTTGATGATGGGGCTTCATCCGACTTCGGTCAAACCTGAAACTTATGAGCAGGAATTGAAACTGGTCAAAGAATGGCTGGACAAAAGAGATTTTTGGGCGGTAGGCGAAATCGGAATCGATCTGTATTGGGATCAGAGCACGCTCAAAGAACAGCAGCTTGCGTTCAAAACCCAGATCGGCTGGGCAAAGGAAAAAGGTCTGCCGATTGTAATCCATTGCAGAAACAGTTTTGATGAAATCTTTGAAGTGCTTGAATCCGAAAAAGACGACAGACTGTTTGGAATTTTTCATTGTTTCACCGGTACAAAAGAGCAGGCGGAAAGAGCGATCAGCTTCAATATGAAACTCGGAATCGGCGGTGTCGTGACTTTTAAAAACGGGAAAATCGATCAGTTTCTGAACCAGATTCCGATTGAGAATATCGTTCTGGAAACCGATTCACCTTATTTGTCACCGGTTCCTTATCGCGGAAAACGAAATGAATCTGCTTATGTCAGTCTGGTTGCCAAAAAACTGGCCGAAGTTTATCAGCTGCCCGAACAGCAAATCATTGAAATTACCGGAAAGAATGCGCTTTCTGTTTTTGAAAAGGGCAAATCCGTTTAGGATCCCATACAGGCATCAAATCCGAATGCAAAGACTGCCAGCCAGACCATGCCTTTCAAAAAGAAAAACATAAAACCCCAAAATCCAAATTTTTTTATGTAGGAAACCAGTCTGGTTTTCTTATTCAAATTTTCTTTGTTCATTTTTTTGATTTAATAATTTTCATTCCGCATCAAAGCGTTTCTTTCAGCCATTTGTAAAATTCAGTATGCCAGATGATTGAATTCTGAGGATTCAATACCCAATGATTTTCGTCCGGAAAATAGAGCAGCCGGCATTTGATTCCGTGCAGCTGTGCCGCCTGAAAGGCTTCCAGACCCTGCCCGATCGGAACCCGATAATCCTTTCCGCCCTGAATGATCATGATCGGCGTATCCCATTTGTTGACCAGATTGCTCGGATCAAATTCATTATAAGTTTTCATCGCAACCGGATTGTCTTTTTCCCAATAAGCCCCGCCTGCATCCCAGTTGGTAAACCAAAGTTCTTCGGTAGTTCCGTACATTGATTTCAGATCAAAAACGCCGTCGTGCGCAATAAATGTTTTGAATCTTTTGTTGTGAATTCCTGCCAGATAAAATACAGAATAACCGCCATAACTCGCGCCCACAGCGC
The DNA here is from genome assembly GCA_019455045.1 of Flavobacteriia bacterium. Lineage (GTDB taxonomy): Bacteria > Bacteroidota > Bacteroidia > Flavobacteriales > Weeksellaceae > Moheibacter. Next base: position 7,378 of record JACFND010000030.1, on the reverse strand, counting down.
CCAGTCTGTCTTTATCGACATAAGATTCTTTCGCAATATCATCAATCGCGGACAAATAATCTTTCATCACCTGACCTCCCCAATCCTTGCTGATCGCTTCGTTCCATTCCACACCGTGACCCGGCATTCCGCGACGGTTGGGCGCAATGATGATATAGCCGTGAGCCGCCATCAGCTGAAAATTCCATCTGAAAGAATAAAACTGTGAAAGCGCAGACTGAGGACCGCCCTGACAATAGAGCAGGGTAGGATATTTTTTGTTCGGGTCAAAATCTGGCGGATAAATCACCCAAGCCACCATATCCTTGTTGTCTGTGGTTTTTACGATTCTTTTTTCAACTTTGCTGAGCTGAATGCTGCCGTAAATATCTTTGTTCACATTGGTCAGCTGTTTCAATTCGCCGTTTTTCAAATTCACAGAATACAGCTCAACCGCATGATTCATATCGGTTCTTGAAATGATCATATTGTTTCCGGCTTGTCCGACAAGTCCTGTGACATCAAACTGACCGTCGGTAATCTGTCTGATTTTTGGCATCGCTTTGTTTTTTGAATTCGGATCAAAATCAACTTCAAACAATTGAACGGTTCCGCCGACTGCTGCATTGAAATAAATCTTTTTTCCGTCATTGCTCCATTTGAAACTGCCCACGGTTCCATCCCAGTGCGAAGTGATATTGGTTTTGATACCATTGAATAAAACCACAATATCGTTTTTGTCGGCTTCATAACCGTCTCTCGCCATGCTCAAAAAAGCAAGCGCGCCGTCTTTAGAATAGGCGGGATTGGTGTCATAACCCGGCATTCCTTCGGTCAGATTGACGGTGCTGCCGGTTTTTACATCATATTCGTAAATATCTGTATTTGTGCTGAGTGCATATTCTTTTCCTTTCAGTTTTTTTGAAACATACAGGATTTTCGTGCCTTCATTGTTCCAGCAGAAATCTTCATCACCTCCAAACGGCATTTGAGGAGAATAATAAGGTTCGCCTTTCATAATGTCGATTCCGTCCACTTCATCGGTTCCGTTTACGGTCAGAAAAAGATGATTGTATTTTCCTTCGTTCCAGGTATCCCAATGTCTGTAATCCAGATCATTATAGATATAAACATTTGATTCTTTCATTTTCGGATACAGATCTTTTCCGAGTATATTTTCGAGTTGCACCTGTTTGACTTCGATCTTTTTGGTTTTATCGGCTGAAATTGATTTGTCGGTCAGGATTTTTGAAAAATCTTTGATTTCGACCGCATCGCCGCCGCCGACGGGCATCATATAGGTTTTTGTTTCCTTTTTCCCGGCTTCGACCTGATATTCGGTAACCGAATAAATCAGATTTTTTGCATCATCGGTAAGTCCGACGGGACTGATTCTTTTCAGTTTCCATAAAAGTTCGGGTGTCATCATATTCTGTGCAAAAGATTGGGTTACAAAAGCAAGCGCTGCAATCAGCAGTAATTTTGATTTCATAATTGACGAATTTTGTCCAAAGATAAGAAAAGGCTTTTTTAGCCGGAATGTTTCGATCTGAATTGTTCATCATTTAAATGATTTGTCAAAATTGGAATTCAATAAAATTGAATTAATTTGCAATATGTATTCAAAAGAAGAAGCATCTCAAATCAGAAAGAAATTCTGGATATCCTTTGGTCAGTACATGAAACTGCAGCCCACTGCAAGCGGTTTTCCGGTGAATTGGGTCAATTACAAAACAGGAATCAAAGGTCTGAATTTCAAAACCGATGCGGCAAATCGCGATGCACTGATCCGGATCGAGATGAATTCGCCCGATATCGATATTCAGCATCTGATGTTTGAACAGTTTGAAGAATACAAACCGCTGCTTGAAGCAACTGCAGGTGATGACTGGCATTGGCTCAAAGATGTTTTTGACGATCACGGACGTTCGGTCTGCCGAATTGAAAAATCGATTGGAAATGTCAGTATTTTCAATGAATCAGACTGGCCCGAAATCATTAATTTTTTGAAAGAAGGACTGACCGGTCTGGATGAATTCTGGGAAGATGCGCGTCATGCTTTTGATATTTTCAAATGAAATTTTTAAATTTTCAACTGCCGATTGACTGATCAAATCAAAAATTTAAATTTTGTCAGCTTTTTTGAATTGTTTACTTTTGAGATTGGATTTTCCAAAAAATTAAAAATCAGTCAGATGCATAAATCTCTATTCTCTTTTTTAACAGTACTGATATTGAGCGGTTTTGCTTATTCACAGGTGATACCTGAAGACCTGATCAAACCGGTATGCGACAACCAGTCCATATCGACCGGCGCACCCCAAAACTCGGGTGTTTACAATCTGACAATTCCCTGTAATACCGGTCAGCCGCTGTCACCCTATATGGATTTTTATTATCTGAAAATCCTGAGCGGAACCACTTTTGCTTTTACCGTGACTCCGGTTGGTTCGGATGATTATGATTTTGGTGCCTGGAAAAATCCAAACTGGGCAAATATTGCCGCTACGCCGATTAACGACAAAAGAGGTTCTCAAAATGACCCAAATCAGACCGGTGTCTTTACACTCGGACTCTCGCTGACAGCAACCGATCTGTGTGAAACCGGCGGTTCTTCGGGACTGCCCGAACCCGGAATGGTTCGTTATTTTGATGTGCAGCCCGGTGACGAAATCCTGATTGCAATCGACAGATGGAGCAATACGACTTTTGGTTATACAATGGAATTTGGCGGAGATGCGATTCTGGATTGTACCGTTTTGGGAAATTCATACGGAAAATGCGATGTGGATGAAAGCAACACCGAGCAGTTTGTGGCGGCAGATTTCCTGCCCGATCTTCAGCAGGATTATCCGAACAACAATTTTAAATTTTATTACACCCAGGCAGATGCCGAAGCGAACAACAGCAATCAGGTGGTTTTTCCGCTGACCGTAAATTACAACGGCGGAAATGCAACCGAAGTTTTTGTAAGGGTTGAAACCATGAGCGGTTCTTTTGTCAGGATTCTGAAAATATTTCTGTATGTCAATAAAGTTCCGCAACTGTTGACCAATTCGGTCGATTTGCCGCTGGAATGCAACAACGGAAACGATCAGGCGATTTTTGATCTGACACAGTCGCAGACTTTATTTGTCGTCAATCCGTTTAATTTTATTTTTAAATATTACACCACGCTGGCTGCAGCCAATGCCGGCGGAAATGACAATATACCCAATCCGAATGCTTATCTGTCGGGCACCGCAACGGTTTATGTGAGAATTGAAACCGGTCCGGTTGACGGAAATGAAGAAGGATGTTTCAGCATAGGTGAAATCAATCTTGAAGTTTCTGAATTCAATGTGGCTGAAACCACTTTGACCTTTAACGATGTTTGTGATGACGACGGAGACGGTTTTGTAATTGTGGATCTGACCGAAAATATAACCGATATCGTTGCCAATCCCAACGATTATCAGATTACTTATCATACAACTCAGGCGGGAGCCGATACAGGCACCAATCCAATTGGAAATCCGGGTGCATACAGCTTTCCGGCGCCGGGTTCTTTTACGATTTATGTGAGAATCAAATCGCTTCAGGATCAGTGTTACAGTGTGAGCAGGCTGATTTACAATACGGTAGCGAGACCTTCGCTGAATCAGATCGATGATGTTTTTGTCTGTGATGATCAGCAGGATGGAACGGTGAATTATGATCTGACTCAATTTGCGGCTCAGATTATCGCAAATCCGAACAATTACAATATCACTTATTATCTGTCGCTCGCAGATGCAGAAAGCGGAAGCAATGCGATACCAAATCCGGGAGATTATCCGGTTCCTGTCAATACAGCTTTTGAAGTTTTCATCCGTGTGGAAGCAAACGGATGTTTCAATATCGGCAGTGTTCAGATTATGATCAATTCCAATCCGTTGTTAAATGATGATTTGGAAATCGGACCGCTTTGTGATGAAGACGGTGACGGAACTGTCAATGTGAATCTGGAAGACAATATTGCTCATTTCACAGCCGAGCCTCAAAACTTTCAGATCAGCTGGCATTACACCCAGCAGGATGCCGAAAACGGAACCAATCCGATTCCGAATCCTACTTCTTTCAATCTGACAGCCGGAGTGACTACAACGGTTTATATCCGTGTAAAATCAAACAATTCAGAATGTTATTCGGTTCGTTCGGTTACTTATAATACCACCGCAAGACCGGTGCTGAATCAGTTGGATGATATCATTCTTTGCGTCAATGAACAGGGTGATACCTACAATTATGATCTGACCCAGCTGAATGCGCTTGTGATTGCAAATCCTGAATTGTACGAAATCAGTTATTTTGAAAGTCTTCAGGATGCAGAGGCGAATCAGAATCCGATTCAAAATCCGAATGCCTATCCGGTTCCGATGAATATTCCGGCGATGACTTCGGTGTTTATCAGAGTGGCAAGAGACGGCTGTCCGAATTTTGGAGAAATTAAATTTTGGATCAATTCAAATCCTTTGGTCAATGATTTGGGACAACTCGCATTCTGCACCAATCAGCAGACAGGAACAATTTCTTATGACCTGACACAGCATCAGCCCGATTGGGTCAATAATCCGGCTGATTATGATTTTGAATATTATCCGACCATGACCGATTTGGAAAACGGAACCAATCAGATCAACAATCCGGCTGATTACGGTATTCAGGTCGGATCGACGGTTACCGTATATATAAAAGTGATCAATCAGATGTCAGGTTGTTATACAGTGACCGAACTGACTCTTTTCCCCGGTTCGACTGCGGTTTTGAATGAAAATCTTGTGATCGAACTTTGTGATGAAAATTTTGACGGAATTTTTGAATACAGTCTGAATCTGCTCAATGCACAGCTGGTTGCAGATCCTAACGGTTTGGAATTTGAATATTATCTGACACAGAATGATGCTGAAAATGATCAGAATCCGATTCCTCAGGCACAATGGTCAAATTATCCGTTCAATTCACTTCCTGCAACGATTTGGATTGTAGCGACAACGGTTGACAACTGTCGTTCGGTTCCGGTTTTTGTAACTTTTGAAGCAGGCGAGAAGGTGGTGCTTGATTCACCGGTCATCGGTCCGATTGATTATTGTGAAGGAGATGAAATCGATCTTACCCAATTTGAAAACCAAATTACATCAGAAGCTGCAACTTTCAGTTATCATCAGACTTTGAGCAATGCACAAAACGGAACCAATCCGATTGCAAATACAACCGCTTATCATCCGCAGGGAGACAATTCGGTTTATGTCAGAGTGGAAGTTGACGGCCGCTGTTCGGATATTGCTGAAATCAAATTCCACAGACTGCCCACGCCGGATATTCAATTGAACGAAACCAATTATGAGCTATGTCCGGGCGATACCTTTACCGCAGAAGCTTCGAGCACAGACCCGAATCCGGTCTTTGTCTGGTATCTGAACGAACAGGAAATCGGCAGCGGACCAACACTTGACATTACTCAAAACGGAACTTATACCGTTGTGGTAACCGGTGAGGAAGGCTGTACAAACGAAATGAGTTTAACCGTGGTAACACCGCCAACACCTGCAATCACAGGTCTTGAGCTCGGTCAGAATTATGTGATCGTTTCTGCTTCGGCAGGCGGTGGCGGAGGAATACTCGAATATTCGATCGATCAGATTTTCTGGCAGAACAGTCCGAGATTTGATAATCTGATTCCGGGTGAAACCTATACCGTTTATGTAAGACAGAGCGGCTGTATGATTGACAGTTATAAATTTACTTTGCTGTATATCACCAACTTTATTTCGCCAAACGGTGACGGTGTCAACGATACCTGGGAAGTGAGAGGAATCGATGTGACACCCAACGCGACGCTCAAATTGTTTGACCGTTACGGTAAAATGTTTGTCGATACAACCTTTGGCGGAAGTTTTGTCTGGACAGGAAAATACATGGGATTCAATGTGGCTTCAGGCGATTACTGGTATATAATTGATGTGCCGGGTGACGGAATCATCATCGACCGAAGATTTGTCGGGCACGTCAGCGTCAGAAACCAGTAAAGACCGCTTTGAAAATATTCTTAAATTTACAACCGTCCAATAAGATGGTATGAATCGTTTTAATCTGCTCAGAAATCAGAATTTAAGCAAATGGATCGGCTTTATGATCGCATTGCTTATTTTTGGTGCTACCGTCTGGTATTCCAATCAGTTTGTAAATCAGCTGAAAAAAGAAGAGCAGATCAAGGTTGAAAATTATGCACAGGCGGTTCAAATTCTCGGTTCTGACGAAGTTTATGATTCAAAAGTTCAGGATTATCTTTTTGGAATCACAAGCGCAAACAAAACAATGCCGGTTGTTCTTTTGGATGAAGAAGGTGAAATCGTGTATGTCAACAACATCAGCAAAAAGATAGAATCGGATTCTGCCAGACTCAACAAATTTGTCGGGAAAATGAAGAATCTGAGAGATCCGATTGTGATTGATCTCGGCGAATTTGGAAAACAGTATGTGTATTACGAAAATTCACAGCTGCTCAAAAGACTTCGGTATTATCCGATGATTCTGGTTTTGATCATCATCCTTTTTGTGTCCTTCAGCTATTGGTATTTTCGAATTCTCAAAAACACCGAACAGAGTTATCTGTGGGCTGGAATGGCAAAGGAAACCGCGCATCAGATCGGAACGCCGCTGTCTTCGCTTTTGGGCTGGATCGAGATACTGAAACTCGAAGATGAAAGCCGCGAATCAGTAACTGAGATGGAAAAAGATATCAACCGGCTGAGTCAGATCACCGAAAGATTTTCAAAAATCGGTTCGCTGCCCGAACTCAGTGTTGCCAATGTGGTTGAAGTGACCGACAATACGGTCAGATATCTGAGGGACAGAATTTCGAGAAAAGTGGATTTGAGATTCAATTCGGAAAAGCAGGAAATCAGAATTCCGCTCAATGCCGCATTGTACAGCTGGGTGATAGAAAATCTGGTCAAAAATGCGGTGGATGCGATGCAGAATGTGGGTGCGATCAATGTATTTGTCAGCGAATCAAACGGGAATGTGATTGTCAGCGTCGAAGATACCGGTCCCGGAATTCCGAAAAAGCTGCATAAAACAATCTTTGATCCCGGATTCACCACCAAACAGCGCGGTTGGGGACTCGGACTGTCGCTTGCCAAAAGAATCATTGAAAATTATCACAAAGGAAAAATCTTTGTCGCACGTTCCGAAAAAGGTGCAGGCACAGAAATCAGAATTGTACTCAAAAAGAAAAAGGGCAGGAGATAAGTGATTTTTTAAAATCCGAGAATCACTTTTGCAATCATAAAATAGATAAACACACCCAAAATGTCGTTTGAGGTGGTGATAAACGGACCGGTTGAAACCGCCGGATCGATTCCTCTTTTGTCCAAAA
>JACFND010000095.1 GCA_019455045.1 Flavobacteriia bacterium | reverse complement strand
GATCCAGATAATAATTTAATGAAGGAATCACAGGAACTTTTTCAAATTCAACTTCAGCCGACAATCCGCTGCCTTCGCACATTTCAGACAAATGACCCAACAGGCCGAAACCGGTTACATCGGTCATTGCTTTGATTTCTTTGAATTCGCCGAGTTTCAGACCGATGCTGTTCAATTTGGTCATGCTTTTCAGTATGATCGCCGCATCTTCTTCTTTGAGCAAACCTTTTTTCTGTGCAGTTGACAATGCACCGACACCCAGCGGTTTGGTCAGATAGAGTCTGCATCCTGCTGTTGCGGTTGAATTTCTTTTTAAATTTTGACTGCTGACGATTCCGTTTACAGACAGTCCAAAAATCGGTTCGGGACTGTCGATGCTGTGCCCGCCGGCGATTTTAAAACCTGCTTCTTTACAGATTTCACGTGCGCCTTCCATCATTTCCCGGGCAACTTCAGGATCGAGTTTGTCGATCGGCCAGCCGAGTATGGCAAGCGCCAGAACCGGTTTTCCGCCCATTGCATATACATCGCTGATTGCATTTGCTGCAGCAATTCGGCCAAAATCAAAAGGACGGTCAACGATCGGCATAAAGAAATCGGTGGTCGAAATCAGAGCGGTTCCGTTTCCAAGATCCAATACCGCAGCATCGTCTCTTTCGTCATTTCCGACCAGCAGTCTCGGATCAATCTGAATTTCGTTTGAATGAAGAATACGGTCAAGCACAGCCGGACTGATTTTGCAGCCGCAACCTGCACCGTGTGAATATTGGGTCAGTTTTATTGTTTCAAATTCCATATTGTTTTATTTTTTTATCGGCTGAAGACCAATCTTTTTTGAAAATTCAATGATTTCTTCTGCCGCTTTTTGTGGTGTTTGATAATTGATTTCCAGGCTGTGAACCGATTCGGGGATCCTTCTTGACAGACAGCGTTTGTATGATTTGTCATAATAAACCAAAACGATCTCGACAAATTTCGACATTCGGTTTTCTCTGATGGCTTCGACCGCATCTTTTGCATGATTTGAACCCAGTCTTTTCTGGATATGCATGGTGGCATCGATCAGAAAATCTTTGTCGAGCGGACCGTATTCTTCGGTTAGAAAATCTATTCTTTTTTTGTCTTCGATTTGAATTTCAATCACGGCTGTTGACTGCATTTGTTTCCAAAAACTCATCGGCACACGGATTTTTCCGATTGAATTGCTTTCGTCTTCCACCCAGATTTTTTGGTTGGGATCCAAATGTCTGATTTCCTCCGCCAGATTGTTTTCAAACTGTTCCTGAGTCGGCTGTATCAGTTTTCCCATTCTTCCGAATGATGAACCCATGTGGTTGGCAAGTCCTTCCAAATCAATGATCTGTTCACCATCATTTCCAATTTCTTTGAGGATATCGGTTTTGTGAGAACCGGTCATTCCGCCCAAAATAATCAGCTGATATTCTTTTTCAAACCGGTCGAGGACCCAATGCCGATAGCTTTTGTAGCCGCCCTCGATTACAGTCACATCAAAACCATAAAAATCAAGCGCCCAGGCCATTGCACCGCTTCTCATTCCGCCGCGCCAGCAGTGAACCGCTACTTTTTTGTCGGGAGAAATTTCAAGTGCTTTTTTGATAAATCCGCTCCATTTGTTTCCGGTCAGATCAAAACCGAGCAGTATCGCATCTTCTCTTCCTTTTTGTTTGTAGGTTGTACCCACCAGCACTCTTTCCTCGTTTGAAAAAAGAGGAAGATTGAAAGCACCCGGAATATGTCCTTTTTCGAATTCAGCAGGCGTGCGCGTATCGAGCAGAGGAATTCCTTTGAAATTTTCAAAAAATTCGCCGATTGAAATTCTGTTAATCATCTTAAAGCGCTGCAAATTTACGGCAGAATCGCTGAATAACAGAGAAAGACCGAATGAATTTTAGTGCTTTGAGTTTTGATAAATTTAATTTTTCAAAGTTTTTTCAAGCACCTGTATCATTCTCGGATCGTCCGCATGGATTGAATAATAATGTGCAATATTTCCTGTCTGATCGATCACCATATATCTTGGAATCCAATTCAAATCGATAAAATTATCAAAATCATTTTTCCATTCTGTATTGAACCAATAGTGTTCGCCGTTGAGTTCATATTTCTCGATTCCGTTTTTCCAGACTTCTTCTTTTCCGATTCTGTCAAGCGAGAAAAACAGATAAACCGCATCCGGATATTTTTTCTGAATTTTTTTCAGTTCGGGAAAACCTGTGATGCAGTCGGGGCACCAGGTTGCCCAAATGTCAAGCAGAATTACTTTTCCTCTGTGCGCGCCAAAGATTTCGCCGACAGTGGTTATCTTTCCGTCGATATCCTGAATTTTCTGATTCAGAGCTTCGGCGCTGAATTCGGTTTTGTCGTTTTCGGGCATTTTTTGAGCGGAGAGATTTGAAAAAAAGAATACAGCCAAAAGGCCAAAAAATATATTTTTCATGATTGATTTTGATTTTTAAACGGAACTGCTGCCTCAAAAACTCAGCCAAATCCTTCAATTGAATTTGAAATCAGCCGGGATAATCAAAATTGGATATTCATATCCGACACAGCTGACAGCTTTTCCGTAGCTTTGCAAAAATTTTTGGAATGTCAGAAGTTAGAGTTCGTTTTGCACCCAGTCCGACCGGACCGCTCCATATCGGCGGCGTGCGTACTGCCTTGTACAACTATCTTTTTGCCAAACACCATGGCGGAAAATTTTTGCTGAGAATTGAAGATACAGACCGGAACCGTTATGTGGACGGTGCTGAAGATTATATCATTGAATCACTGAAATGGCTTGGACTGACACCCGATGAAGGGGTTGGTTTTGGCGGTGATCTCGGTCCTTATCGTCAGTCGGACCGAAAAGAAATTTACAAACAGTATGTCTTTCAATTGGTTGAATCAGGCTGGGCATATTATGCATTTGACACGCCCGAAGAACTTGAGGAGCTGAGAAGAATTTCAGATCAGAAAGGTGAGACCTTTATATACAATCCGCAAAGCAGGATGCAGCTGAACAATTCTTTGAACCTTTCTGAAGAAGAAGTAAAATCAAAAATTGATTCGGGCGAACATTTTGTGATTCGTTTTAAAA
>JACFND010000002.1:60043-147385 GCA_019455045.1 Flavobacteriia bacterium | reverse complement strand
AAAAAATATGTGGTTTATTTTTATCCGAAGGCAAGCACGCCGGGTTGTACCGCCGAAGCCTGCGATTTGCGTGACAATGAAAATGCATTGAAAACAAAAGGTTATCAGATCGTCGGCGTAAGTGCTGACTCGGTTCAGCGACAAAAGAATTTTGCGGTCAAATATGAACTTCCTTTTCCGCTGATTGCAGATGAAGACAAAAAAATTATCAATGCTTTTGGTGTTTGGGGTCCCAAGAAATTTATGGGTCGCGAATATGAAGGAATTCTTCGCACTACCTTTATTATCAATGAAAAGGGCGTGATCGAAAATGTGATTGAAAAAGTCAAAACAAAAGAACACGCCAAACAGATTCTGGAATTGTAGCTTTTTGTAAATTTTTAAAATTAGAGAACCGCTTATTTTAGGATATGATAAAAAAGTAAAATAAGACAATCCCTTATTTTACTTTTTAACGATAAAGTAAAATAGTATAAAGTTTAATTTTACTTTTTAATGAAAAAGTAAAATAGTGAATTAAGGAATTTTAAAATTTGATTGAAAAGTAAAACATCGAACCTTCGTATAATTTATTTTAATAATTTAGAAATCGAGTGAATTGTCAGTTTTATCAAGAATAAATCAACTTTGTGAATAAATTTATTCTTAACGACGTATTTTGTCATCATTAAGCCTTAATTTTGAAAAACAACTTTAAAAACAGGATTTTTAATCATAAAAACGACAAAAATGAGTGATTTGGACAATAAAAAGAAAGCACTGCAACTGGTTTTGGACAAAATGGACAAAACCTACGGAAAGGGAACCGTGATGAGAATGGGCGATCATGCAGTGGATGAAGGCATCGGCGTGATTCCGACCGGTTCGCTCGGTTTGGACATCGCATTGGGCATCGGCGGTTATCCGCGTGGCCGTGTGATTGAGATATACGGCCCCGAATCATCAGGAAAAACCACGCTGACGCTGCATGCAATTGCAGAAGCACAGAAAGCCGGCGGAATTGCGGCATTTATAGATGCGGAACATGCTTTCGACAGATTTTATGCAGAGAAATTGGGAATTGACGTTGAAAATCTGATCATCTCACAGCCCGACAATGGTGAACAGGCGCTTGAAATTGCAGATAATCTGATCCGTTCGGGAGCAATCGACATCATCGTGATTGACTCTGTGGCAGCTTTGACACCAAAAGCCGAAATAGAAGGTGAAATGGGTGATTCAAAAATGGGATTACAGGCAAGACTGATGTCTCAGGCATTGAGAAAACTGACTGCAACCATCAGCAAAACAAAATGTACTGCAATCTTTATCAATCAGCTGAGAGAGAAGATCGGTATTATGTTTGGAAATCCGGAAACCACTACCGGCGGTAATGCACTGAAGTTTTATTCATCAGTCCGACTGGATATCCGTCGTGTTTCACAAATCAAAACCGGTGATGAAGCAACCGGAAATCATGTCAGAGTCAAAGTGGTGAAAAACAAAGTGGCACCTCCGTTCAGACAGGCTGAATTTGACATTATGTTTGGCGAAGGAATTTCAAAAGTAGGTGAAATCCTCGATATCGGCGTTGAAAAAGGAATCGTTCAGAAAAGTGGTTCATGGTACAGTTATGGCGACACCAAACTCGGTCAGGGACGTGATGCAGTAAAAGATTTGCTCAAAGACAATCCCGAACTGGCTGAAGAATTGGAAGAAAAAATCAAAGCTGCGATTCAGGATGCCTGATTCGTTGATTCAATAAATTAATGGAAAAACCTTTTTCGATTTTGAGAAAGGTTTTTTTGTTGGTTCAAATTCACCGCTTTTCAAAAACTGCTATATTGCACCCTGTTAAGATCAAAAAATGCAAACAACAGATGTACTGGTCATCGGGTCGGGAATTTCGGGACTTTCTTATGCCATCAAAGTGGCACAGAGATTTCCCGAGGCAAAAATCACAATCGTTACAAAGGCAGACGAGGAGGAATCAAACACAAAATATGCGCAGGGCGGTGTAGCTGTGGTGACCGATTTGGAAAATGACAGTTTTGAAAAACATATAGAAGACACGCTTCGTGCCGGCGACGGACTCTGCAAACGCGAAACAGTCGAAATCGTAGTAAAAGAAGGGCCTCAAAGATTTAAGGAAATCGTGAATTGGGGCGCACAGTTTGACAAAGACGATCTGGGAACTTACGATCTCGGCAGGGAAGGCGGTCATACCGAAAATCGGGTGGTTCATCACAAGGACATCACCGGTTATGAAATCGAAAGAGCTTTGCTCGCAGTGGTTGAAAAAACACCGAATATCCAACTGCTTTCTCATCATTATGTCATCGATCTGATCACCGAACACCATGTTCCCGGAACTGAATTTGATCCCGAAGCCATCAACTGTTTTGGTGCTTATGTATTGGATCTTGAAGCAGGAAAAGTCAAAAGATTTACATCAAAAATCACACTGATGGCAACCGGCGGCTGCGGTCATGTTTATAAAAACACCACCAATCCGGTGATTGCAACCGGCGACGGAATCGGTTTGGCTTATCGTGCCAAAGCACACATTTCAAACATGCAGTTTATACAGTTTCATCCGACCGCTTTGTACAGCAACCGTTCGGGGCAGCTGTTTCTGATTTCCGAAGCGGTCCGAGGTTTTGGTGCAAAACTCAGAACAAAAGACGGTCAGCCGTTTATGCGAAAATATGACGAGCGCGAAGAACTCGCTTCCCGTGACATCGTTGCACGAGCAATCGACAATGAGATGAAACTGACCGGAGACGATTATGTTTGTCTGGATTGTCGTCATTTGGATCGTGAAAAATTTATGGTGCATTTTCCGAATATTTATGAAAAATGCAAAGAAGAAGGTCTGGATATGTTCAAAGATCTGATTCCGGTTGTACCTGCTTCTCATTATCTCTGCGGCGGAATCGATGTGGATCTTCACGGTCAGACCAGCATCAGAAATCTGTTTGCGGTCGGCGAATGCAGCAATACAGGTTTGCACGGCGCCAACCGTCTGGCTTCAAATTCACTTTTGGAAGCGATGGTTTTTGGCCATCGGGCGGCGCTCAGAACGGTCGAACTGCTTCATCGGAATGATTTTGACAGTCAAAAAATCAACAGTGTTCCGGAATGGAATGATGAAGGTTTGGAAGTGCCGCGCGAAATGGTTTTGCTCAATTATCTGAAAAAACAATTGCAAATCATGATGAGCGATCTGGTCAGCATCGTCAGGTCAAATGAAAGACTTGCGCTGGCAAAAGAAAAAGAAGAGGAAATCCACAAATCGGTCAAAGAGATTTACAAAATGAATCTGCTTTCGCCACAATTGTCTGAATTGAGAAATCTGGCTTCGGTGGCAAGACTGATCATCCATCAGAGCATAGCACAAAAAGAAAATCGGGGTGCGTTTTACAACAAAGATCTGGATTCCTGATCAGATCAGTACCGGCCTTTTTGGTTTTTCGTCATCCAGAATTTTTGCAAGCGCAGGCGGTATGATGGTGATATCGTTGAACAGATCATCAAAAAATCCTTTTGTTTCTTCGGAAAGCAATTCCGAATATTCTTCTATAAAACTGTCGCCGTACAGCATCGGGAACTGCATCATTTTGTCGCCCGAAAAAATTCCAAGCAGATGATATTCATCGAGTTCGTCGATTGATTTTCCGGTCGCCATACAATGGGTCATCAGATAATCCTTGTTGATTTCGTCATTGTCAATTTCGCCAAAATCAAAAACATCGCCCATTTCCATTGCAAATTTCTGAATGTTTTGAAATGATTCTTTTGAAATGCTGACCATCATATCTTTTTTGCAGTCTTCACAGATCGCATATTCAAAAGTCAGCTGAAACTCCCTTTTGTCGTGTGTCCGCTGATATGCTTTCTCGATAAAATACATTCCGCGATTGAGTGAATTTCCGCAAATCGAACATTCGTTGTGCGGCTGATGGGTTTCTGAAGAATAAAATTCTTCGGGTATATCTTCGTTAAAATTGAAAAAAAAGCTCATTGTCTGTTTTGAAAATTTGGATGGTAAAGTTAGCTCATTTTGACAAGCTGCAGGTGATTTTAACGAAGTCTTAATATTAATCCTTCAAGAGCTTCAAGCCCCATGAAGGGTTATTTAAACAATAATTTTTCCGGGATTCATAATATTTTTCGGATCGATTGCATTTTTGATGGTTTTCTGCAGATTCAGATTGGCTTCTGAAAAAACGATCGGCAGAAAATCCTTTTGAACCAGGCCGATTCCGTGTTCACCTGAAACCGTTCCGCCCAATGATTTTACAATTTCAAAAAGCTGTGTCAGAATTTCTCTGATTTCGGGCTGATTGTATGAATTTTTGTATTTCGGATGATTGATCCGGATATGCAGATTTCCGTCACCGGCATGTCCGTAACAAACCACTTTGAAACCGCTGCTGTCGGCGAGTTTGTGCGCAGATTCAACCAGTTTTGCGAGATTGGCTCTTGGCACCACCGTATCTTCTTCGATGGTATAACCGCAATTTCGTGCTGCTTCTGCAATCCTTCTTCTGACCTGCCACAAACGGTTTTTCTCTGGTTCGGTTTCAGCAAATAGAATTTCACCGATATCAAATTTTGAAGCAATTTCCACACATTCAGAAAGCTGTTCTTCAATGTTTTCATCAATCGAAACCAGCAGATGCGCTTCGATTTCGTCTTCGATCGGAATGCTGACTTCTTTCAGATAATCAATGGTACAGTTGATCGCTCTTTTTTCGATAAATTCAAGCGCCGAAGGTTTGATTCCCGAATGAAAAATCGCTGAAACCGCATCGCAGGCTTCAAACATATTTCTAAAAGGAATCAGCAGCGAAATTTCTTTTTTCGGTTTTGTCAAGACTTTTAAAACTGCTTTTGTAATGATTCCCAGGATGCCTTCACTGCCCACAAAAAGCTCGGTCATATCCAATCCGGTACTGAATTTAATCGTGTTTGCGCCGGTCCAGATCAGATCTCCGTTTGGCAGCACGACTTCAAGATTCAGCACATAACTTCGGGTCACGCCGTATTTGACAGCTCTCGAACCGCCTGCGTTGGTTGCAACATTTCCGCCGATAAAAGAACTCTGCCAACTGCTCGGGTCGGGCGGATAAAATAAATTTTTTTCGGCCAAAGCTTTTTGAAGTTCATAATTGATAACGCCCGCTTCAACGGTAACCAGAAAGTTCTTTTCATCGATTTCAATGATTCGGTTGAGCCTTTCGACCGAAATCATCACACCGCCTTTCACAGCAAGTGCACCGCCTGCCAATCCTGTTCCGGCACCGCGCGGTGTGATCGGAAGCAGTTTCTGATTGCAGTATGAAACTATTTTTGAAATCTCTCCGGCACTGCCCGGTTTCAGAACGATATCAGGAAAGAATTCAAGGTGTTCAGTAGTGTCACGGCTGTATTTTTCCAAATTTGTAATTAGTACATTTTCAGGATTAATCGTATTTTGGAAGAATTGAATATCATCTTCGGTGAGAACCTTGTACTCCAAATTTTTTGATTTTAATTTTCAAATTTTATGATTTAAAAATCGAATTTCCAAATTAAAATTACATTTGTAATTCAAAGAAACACAAACATGAAATTTTCAAATCAATTGATCATCGGACTGTCAATTCTGATGATTTCGGTTTCCTGCAAAACCGTTGTAACCATTACCGACAGCAGTGCGGGAATCTCTGTTCCTTCAAATAACGGTCAAAGACATCTCGAAGATATTTCGCTGAACGGAAAAGTTTATTCTGCATTGTGGCAGCAGAATGCGGCCGAATTCAGGGCTTTGTGTTATCAGGCGTACAATATTGCAACCGAAATCGTAAAGGAAAAATCGAGCATGCAGCATCTCAGACCGATTGCGATTGTGACAGATATTGATGAAACTTTTTTGGACAATTCGCCTTATGCGGTCACTCAGGCGCTGAAGGGAAAAGAGTTTGATCAGCAGAGCTGGCTCGACTGGACTTCAAAAGGAGAGGCGGTTGCATTTCCGGGTTCGGTTGAATTTTTTAATTATGCAGCTTCGAGAAATGTTGTGGTTTTTTATATCAGCAACCGAAATGAAAACGATCGGCCGGGTACGATCAAAAATTTGAAAGCCCTTGGATTTCCGTTTGCGGATGATGATCATGTGCTGCTGATGAAAGATACTTCAAACAAAGAGGAAAGAAGAAAACAGGTGCTGGAACAGTATGAAATCTTTTTGCTGCTTGGCGACAATCTGAGTGATTTTTCAGAAATTTTTTATCACAAATCACAAGCCGAAAGAAACCGTTTGACCGATGAGCATGCTGTCGAATTTGGGAAAAGATTCATCGTGCTGCCCAATTCGGGTTATGGCGAATGGGAATCATTTATGCCGGGCTACAATTCAAAACTTTCACCTGCACAAAAGGACAGTGTGATTTTAAAAAATGTGAAAGGTTACTGATTATTTTGACTGAATCGAATCTTTTTTAACCGGTTTTTCTTTTTCGTTAATTCCGGCTTCCTTCTTTTCAATTTTAAATTCAATCGATCCGCTGATGCTTTGCGGCTGGTCTTCGTCGTTGTCGTAAGCAAAAGTCGGAAGTTTGACTTCTTTGATCAGTATGGTGGAATCTTTGACTGTTTTTTGAAGACTCAGATTGACAAAACCCTTTGTGGTTTTCAGGGGCATCTCTCTCGAAATCCTGTACATATGAACGTTGATCAGCTGTTCGCCGTTTTCGGTCAGTTTGTCGTTGATTTTAATTTTCTTTTCGATGCTCTGATAAGATTTTCCGTCCAAAACGGTCTGATCGTTGACCTGCACCTGATAATGACAGCCGCCCGCCTCGATCTTCAATTCGTAAACATCATTGATTTCCGGGCCGGAAACAAATGATGAAAACATCAGAAAAATCATTAAAACATACAAAAAACCAAATTTTCTCATCCAAACAGTTTTAACCCTAAACCTTGGGCGAAATTAGAAAATAGTTCGTTTAAAATCTTTCTAAACATTCTAAAAGCTTTGTTAATTCTTATTTTTGAGTTTGAATTCACGCCAAAAATCAATGCATGACGGCTGAGTGAAAGTTTCAAATCTTTGTATTTAAAATTCCTATTTTTGCAGCATAAATTCAGATTATGGGAATCATCATCAGCGGACTGACCAAAAGATACGGTGCTCAAAAAGCGCTGGACAATGTTTCGTTTTCGATTCAAAACGGTGAAGTTGTCGGTTTGCTCGGACCCAACGGCGCCGGGAAATCTACGCTGATGAAATGTGTAACCGGAGCGATTCTTCCTGATGAAGGAGAAATCAATGTGGATGATTTTTCGGTGCTCGATCAGCCGGTTGAAACCAAAAAAAGAATCGGTTTTTTGGCTGAAAACAATCCTTTGTATTATGAAATGTATGTCCGTGAATATTTGAAATTTGTTTCAAACATCAGAAGCGAAAACAAAAAGCGGATTGAAGAAGTAATTGAAAAAGTGGGTCTGTCGCCCGAAAGTCACAAAAAAATCGGTCAGCTTTCAAAAGGATACAAACAAAGAGTCGGGCTGGCACAGGCGATTTTGTCAAATCCCGACATACTGATTCTTGACGAGCCGACCAACGGTCTGGATCCGAATCAGATTTTGGAAATCAGAGATCTGATCAGAGAAATCGGAAAAAGCAAAACTGTGATTCTTTCCACACATATTATGCAGGAAGTGGAAGCATTGTGCAGTCGTGTGATTCTGCTCAACAAAGGAAAAATCATTTCTGACAGTCCAATTGAAAATTTCAAAGGACAGTACAATAGTCTTGAGGATGCATTCCACCAGCTGACTGCAGATTGACCGGATGGAAATCAGAAAAGCAAAACCCGAAGACAGCGGCAGACTTGCAGCATTGACCGTTCAGGCGATGGAAGATATGGCGTTTCAGTTTGTCGGAAAAAGTGATTGGAATGAAGCTTTGGAATTATTCAAATTCTTTATTGCTCAAAAATCAAATCAGTACAGTTTTGAAAATTGTCTGATTGCAGTTGAATCGAATGAAATTACAGGTTCAATTACAGCTTATGACGGTTCAAAATTGGATCAGCTCAGAAAACCTTTTCTGGATTATATCAAAGAAAAATACAATTACACCCAAACACCCGAAGACGAAACCGAAGCAGGAGAACTGTATATCGATACGGTCAGCGTTTCGGCAGATCATCAGAGAAAAGGAATCGGCAGAAAACTGATTGAAGCGATGATTGAAAAAGCAAAGGCTGAAGGTTTTGAAAAAGTCGGGCTCTTGGTTGATGTTCAAAATCCTTCCGCCAAAAAACTGTATCAAAAAATCGGTTTTTGATCGTTTGGTTTTAAAAATCTGATGGGCGGAAAATACGAACATCTCGTTTTTGAAATTCATTCCTGAAAATAATTGAATCGGCTGAAATCCTTTTTTCTTTTCAAAATTCCTAACTTTATAAGCTGAAAATAAAAAACAATGCGGAAGCAGCTTTCTTTCATTCTTTTAATCAGCTTATTCAGTTTCAATTACGGTCAAAATAAAATGGAGATGAATTCATCTGAAATTTATGAATCCATTCAAAAGCTAAACTTTTTGGGTTCGGTTTTATATGTGGCCGCCCACCCGGACGACGAAAACACAAATCTGATATCTTATTTTTCAAACTCGGTTCATGCACGGACCGGTTATGTGTCGATGACCCGCGGAGACGGCGGTCAGAATCTGATCGGACCCGAACTCAGAGAACTGCTTGGCGTGATCAGAACCCGCGAACTGCTTCAGGCGAGAAGCATTGACGGAGGTGTTCAGTTTTTCACCAGAGCAAATGATTTTGGTTATTCAAAAAATCCGGACGAGACTTTTCAGTTTTGGGACAGAAATCAGGTGCTGAGCGATCTGGTGTACATCATCAGAAAATTTCAGCCCGATATCATCATCGACCGTTTTGACCATCGTACACCGGGCAAAACGCATGGCCACCATACCGCTTCTGCCATGCTGAGTGTTGAAGCTTTTGATCTGGCAGGCGATCCGAACCGTTTTCCGGATCAGTTGAAAAGAACTGCAGTCTGGCAGCCTAAAAGACTGTTTTTTAATGATTCCTGGTTTATGTACGGCAGCATTGAAGCATTTAAAAAAGCTGACCGGACCAAGTTTTTTGAAATGGAAATCGGGAAATATTTTCCGTCGCTGGGTGTAAGCAATTCAGAGATTGCAGCAAGCAGCCGCAGTCAGCACAGTTCGCAGGGTTTTGGTTCGATTCCCGATTTGGGTGGAACGGTTGAATATCTGGAACCGCTGAAAGGCGGAATGCCAAAAGCCGATATTTTTGAAGGAATCGATACCGGCTGGACCCGTGTAAAAAATGGAAAACCGATCGGTGAACTGCTTTCAAAAGTTGAAAAAGAATATGATTTCAGAAATCCAGCTGCTTCGGTTCCCGATCTGATGAAGGCTTATGAAATGATTCAAAAACTGGATGAAGATCATTGGAAACCGATCAAATCGGATGAAATCAAAAAGATAGTTGCTGCCGCAACAGGTTTGGTGTTAGAGGTGATAACGCCTTCTCAGACTGCTGTTGCAGGTGAAGATTTAAAATTGGAAATCGAAGTGCTCAACAGAAGCAACCGGGATATTTTTCTGAATTCGATTGATTTCAGCGGAAAACTTCTGACAGTCAACCAAAAACTTGAAAAAGGAAAAAGTCTGAAACTGACTCAAAATATTCAAATTCCAAAAGATCAAAAACCGACTTCGCCTTATTGGCTGGATGAAAAAGGGAGTGTGGGCATGTATCGGGTCGATGATCCGAAACTGATCGGTCTGGCTGAAAATCCAAATCAATTTGAAGCTTCTTTCAATCTGAAAATTGAAGGAAAAGAAATGACCATTGACCGTCCGCTGCTGTATAAATTTAAAGATCCGACCAAAGGTGAGGTGTACAAACCGTTTGCAATTGTTCCTCAGATTTCATTAAAAACAGATGAAAAAGTAATGGTTTTTGGAGATGAGAATCCAAAAACCGTCAAAATCGATGTCAAAGCTTTTTTGGATGATTCTCAGGGCAGACTGAGTCTGAAAGTCAATGACGGATGGAAAGTCAGCCCCGAATTTGAAGAGGTAAAACTTTCCAAAAAAGGTGAAATTAAAACGGTTGAGTTTACGCTTTATCCGCCAAAACACCAGAGTGAATCACTGCTGACTCCCGAGTTTACAATCGGAAATCAAAAATTTGACAAAGAACTGATTGAGATTTCTTACAGTCATATTCCGGATCAGAAAATCGTTTTGCCGGCAGAATCAAAGATTGTGCATATCGATCTGAAGAAAAAAGGTGATCGGATTGCATATATAGAAGGTGCGGGAGATTCACTGCCAGAAAATCTGAAACAGATCGGTTATGAGGTTCAGGTGCTTTCGCCAACTGAAATCACAACAGAAAATCTGAAATCGTTTGATGCGGTGGTATTGGGTGTAAGGGCATTTAATGTGGTTCCCGAATTGAAATTCAAAAACAAAATATTGTTTGATTATGTCAAAAACGGCGGAAATCTGATGGTTCAGTACAACACCAATCAGCCGCTGGTCACCGATGAGATTTCGCCGCTTCCGTTGAAATTGTCGAGAGACCGTGTGACCGATGAATTTTCTGAGGTCAGATTTTTGGCAGCGGAAAATCCGGTTTTGAATTCGCCGAATAAAATCAGCCAAAAAGATTTTGAAGGCTGGGTGCAGGAGAGAGGTCTGTATTTTCCAAATCAATGGGATGCCGAATTTACGGCTGTACTTTCGATGAACGACAAAGGCGAATCGCCGATGGACGGCAGTCTGCTGGTTGCAAAATACGGCAAGGGTTATTATGTCTATACCGGTTTGAGTTTCTTCAGAGAGCTGCCTGCCGGTGTGCCCGGTGCGTATCGTCTTTTGGCAAATATTCTTTCGCTCGGAAAATAAATTAAAACAAACAAAATGATTCCTTTGATTCAAAACAGTCTGAAGTTCGGCGAACGGATTGCGGTCATCGATTCGAAAGGAACCTACAGTTACAGCGAATTGCATCGGTCTGCGGTTTTGACTGCAAAACAAATTAAGAGTCAAACGACCGATGGTTCTCCATTGTTATATATGATTCCGTCCGGTTTTGATTATCTCAAAGTACAATGGGCGATCTGGCTTTGCGGAAGGATTGCGGTTCCGATTCATATTGCTCATCCAAAAGAGGAAATCGATTATCTGATTGAAGATACCGGTTCTGATCTTTTGATTTATGATGATTCGGTGGTCGGTCATATTACTGATTTTGAAAAGCTGAAAATCAATAAAATTTCAATTTCGGAACTTGAAAAAATTGAAACTGAAATTGAATTAAATCCTGAAGAAACCAATTTTGAAAATGATGCGCTGATGATTTATACCTCGGGCACCACCGGTCGTCCGAAAGGAGTGGTGATCGGTCATCGTCAGCTCGATGCTCAGATCAGATCGCTTTCTGCTGCCTGGGAATGGTCTCCCGCCGACAGGATTTTGAATGTGCTGCCGATGCATCATATCCACGGTATGGTCAATATCAGCTGTTGTGCATTATACAATGGTGCAATTCTGGAAATGCACAGAAAATTTGATTCGGCTGAAGTCAGAAAAAGGATGAGCAGCGGTGAATTGACGCTGTTTATGGCAGTCCCGACGATTTATCACAAACTGATCGAACATTTTGAATCGATTGATGAAGATGAAAAATTAAATTGGCAATCGGGCATGAAGAAAATGAGGCTGATGGTCAGCGGTTCTGCTGCTTTGCCGATTCCGGTGCTTGAAAAATGGAAATCAATCAGCGGACAAATTTTATTGGAAAGATACGGAATGACCGAAATCGGGATGGCGCTTTCAAATCCGCTGAATGGTGAAAGAAGACCCGGAACGGTCGGTCAGCCGCTTCCGTTTGTTTCGGTCAGAGCGGTTGATGAAAATGGAATCGAAATCAAAGAACCGGATACTGCCGGCGAATTATATGTTAAAGGTGATACGGTTTTCAAAAGATATTGGAACAAAGACGAAGAAACCAAAAAATCATTTTCGGACGGCTGGTTCAAAACGGGCGATGTGGTTGAATTCAGTGCGGACGGATATTACAAAATACTTGGCAGAATGTCGAGTGATATCATCAAATCGGGCGGTTACAAAATTTCTGCACTTGAAATTGAAAATGTACTGCTGTCTTTTCCCGAAATCAGTGAATGTGCGGTGGTCGGTCTGGCAGATGACCGTTGGGGCGAACTGATTGCTGCTGCAATTGTCGGTCAGATTTCTGAAGGTGAAATCAAACAAAGACTCAAAGACAGTCTGGCGCATTACAAACAGCCGAGACGATTCGTTTTTGTCAATTCACTGCCCAGAAATGCAATGGGGAAAATTAAAAAATCAGAAGTCAAATATTTTTTTTAATTCAGCAATTTTTACGGTTGGTATCAATTACTGTACAGACTGCACGAATTCCTGTAGGACTGACGATTTGGGTGGTGTAACTGACTGATAAATAGGAAATTTCCCCTGCCGATATAATTTTTTTTTACTTAGTTTTGCGACACTATTAATCTCTAAAAAACTACTTACGATGAAAAATTCTTTTATTTTTCGGCTGATGATATTCTTCATCGCCGGTCTAATGACAGCAGCTGCACAGGAAGCTGCACCGAATTGGGGTACAGATGTAAATGTAAAACCCGAATCCGGGAAGTATTACAAAAATGTACGCACAGCAGTTGCTTATGACGGTACTGTTTATCTGGGTCGGCTCAGTGCTGATGCGCCTGCAGGTCCTTATATGAAGTGGGAAGTCTTTAAAAGTACAGACGGTGGTCGAAACTGGGATGATTTCATAGGCGGAACTTTAGGAGCTTCAGATTATTCTGCTTTTGATATGATTACAGCCGGTGAGAATGCATCGGATTTCAGACTGTATGTTGCACGGGCTTATGTCAATGATACTGAGACAAAACTCAGGGCAACCAACTACACGGCTGACGGTACTTCAACTGCTCTCAGTTTTGATGATTATTCGGTGACTCCATACAGTTCAAGCCGAGGTTTTGTTTCTCTGAGCTGGGCAACTGATTCCAGAAAACCAAATTATGTATCTTCGCCTTATTCAATCAGTCTTGCAGCATCGGTTTCAACTCCAGGAAGTGACAAAGTGATTTGCTGGACAACAGATGATCCGACCCTTAATTTTATTGAAAAAGAATTGTATTCTACCCTTAATTTTGTTGGTGATGTGGATGCAACCATTGGGGTTGATGATTTTAATTCTGATTTTGGACGTTTGGGCGTTGTATTTATGATCAAATCAGGCTCAGCAGATGAAAACGGTAAACTTTATACCCGTTTTGTTTATCCCGACAATGGAGATGAAGCTTCTTATTCGGGTCCTTATTTGGTGGGTGAAGATGATTATATCTATTCTTCGCCGACCATTGCCATGTCTCAGGTGGTAGGAGGCACAAGCGGACCCGGAGTTGACGATATCAGAACGCTAATTGCTTATTCGAAACAGACTGCTTCAGGAAACAAAGATGTTGCCTTCAGTTATTCGGACAATATGATTTTGAATGAACCATCGTTTACTGCTTCAACAACCATTGATGGTGATTCGGGCGATCAGATGAATCCGCACATGATTTTTGATCCGCTGTTCAATAATTTCCTTTTGACTTATAATAAGGCAAGCGCAAAAACACTGCCTTATATGCTCAAAGGACTCAATACCACTTTGGCAGATTCTTTTTTTGTGTTTAAAGATAATTTTCGGGATGCAACTTCCAGTCCGGCAGTTCCTATTCAGCCGCGTGTTGAGATGAGCAATCCTGAGTCAAATGCAGTATTTGCATGGAATGATGATTACAAATCGATGTTCGATGCAGAATACTTCATGGGAACAGCCGAAGTTGAAACAACAGATTTACTGGTTTATCCGAATCCTGTAAGTGATATTTTGAACATCAAATCTCAAAAAGGAATCGAAACGGTTGAACTGACCAATATGCTCGGACAGATCGTTATCAGATCAAAAGAACTGAACGATCAAAAACTCAATGTGTCTTCACTGGCACCGGGCGTTTATGTGTTGAAAGTTGTGTTTGGCAACGGAAATACACAGGTCGTTAAAGTGATGAAAAGATAAATTTTCTTTCTCATAAATTCGAATGAATGAAGCCGCTCCGATTGGGGCGGTTTTTTTTGGATTAAATTTTTTAAATTCCGGATGATCTGTTTGGATTAATAATTTTGAATCAAATTTTGAATTAATCCTGCTGTCGGACCGATTGTCCTGAATTTTGTATTATTTTTGAAAAGATGTTAGACGAAAAAGATTTTCAACCCGAAGACGAAACCTCAATCAATCAGCTGACCAAAAACTGGCTGCCATCCTATACCTGGGTGCTGATTGCTAATGCAGTTTATATACTGATCTTTCTTTTAATCATGAAAATTTTTGAATAATGCATCAGATTGACTGGCTCATCCTTGTTGGTTCACTTCTTTTTATTGTGATTTACGGTACCTGGAAAACCCGAAATCAGAGCAGTATCAAGGATTTTCTGAAAGGAGACGATGCCAGCTGGTTTGGTGTGGGGCTTTCGGTAATGGCTACTCAGGCGAGTGCCATCACTTTTCTTTCGACACCCGGTCAGGCTTTTCATGACGGAATGGGATTTGTCCAATTTTATTTTGGTCTGCCCATCGCGATGGTCATCATCTGTCTGGTGTTTATTCCGATTTACAGAAAACTGAATGTTTATACAGCTTACGAATATCTCGAAAGCCGTTTTGACCTGAAAACCAGAACGCTGACTGCATTGCTGTTTTTGGTACAGCGCGGACTTTCTGCCGGAATTACGATTTTTGCGCCGGCGATCATTTTATCGGCTGTACTCGGCTGGGATCTGGTTTGGATGAATATACTGATCGGTTCGCTTGTCATCATTTATACCGTTTCGGGCGGAACCAAAGCTGTGAATGTGACCCAGAAACAGCAGATGGCAGTGATGATGGGCGGTATGGCAGTGGCTTTTGTGATATTGCTCTACGAACTTCCGGCCGGAATCAATTTTTCAAATGCAATGGAAATTGCAGGTGCCGGCGGAAAACTCGAAGTATTGAATTTTTCGTTTGATATGAACAACCGTTATACTTTTTGGAGCGGAATCATCGGCGGAACTTTTTTGGCGTTGTCTTATTTTGGAACCGATCAGAGTCAGGTTCAGCGTTATCTGTCCGGAAAATCAATGCGTGAAAGTCAGATGGGAATGATTATGAACGGATTTCTGAAAGTTCCGATGCAGTTTTTTATTCTGATGGTCGGTGTGATGGTTTTTGTTTTTTATCAGTTCAATCCTTCGCCTTTGAATTTCAATCCGGTTGCAACCGAAAGCGTGATGAATTCTGAATATGCAGCCGAATATCAGTCCATCGAACACAAACTCGGTCAGAATTTCGAATCCAAAAAGAATTTGATCAGTGAATTTGCATTGGGTCATAATTCAAACAAATCAGAATTAAAAAACCGGATCATTTCTGCTGATCAAACCGACAGAGAATTGAGAAATCAGGCGCAGGAAGTGATCAAACAGGCTGATTCTTCGGTTGAAACCAACGACAAAGATTATGTGTTTATTCATTTTGTGCTTCATCATCTGCCAAGAGGAATCATCGGTCTGATACTGGCAATGGCACTGAGTGCAGCCATGTCATCAACCGCATCCGAACTCAATGCGCTCGGTACGACCACAACAATTGATCTGTACAAAAGAAATGTTGCCGGAAAATCAGAAAAACATTATCTGAATATGTCAAAATGGTTCACTTTGCTATGGGGAATCCTCGCCATACTGTTTGCCTGTTTTGCCAATCTGTTTGACAATCTGATCCAGCTGGTCAACATCATCGGTTCAATTTTTTACGGAAATGTTTTGGGGATATTCCTGCTTGCATTCTTTGTGAAATTTGTAAGCTCAAAATCG
Organism: Flavobacteriia bacterium; assembly: GCA_019455045.1. Lineage (GTDB taxonomy): Bacteria > Bacteroidota > Bacteroidia > Flavobacteriales > Weeksellaceae > Moheibacter. The sequence goes on along the minus strand of JACFND010000002.1, from coordinate 131,383 downwards.
GTTTTCACCGCCGCAATCAATACACAGATCATCGTGGTCGCCGGCTGGTGGTTTGACTGGATGCCTTATCTGTGGCTGAATCTGTTTGGCTGTGCGCTGGTGATGATCATGGCGATGGGAATGGAATGGGCGAGAGGTCAGAATGAAAAACCGGACCAAGTTTAAATTTTATCATTAGTTTTAATAAAAATTAAATCATGAAACTGAAAACCACATTGATTCTGCTGCTTTCGTTTTTTACTTTGTTTGCACAGGAAAAAGAATTTAAAAGACCTGATTATAAATCGATTGAGAAAAATATAAATGACAGCAAATCAGAATTTTATTATCCGGTTTTGATGGAGAAACTTGTGAAGCACGATACGCTGATTACTGCAGACCAGTATCATCATTTGTATTACGGTTATGTGTTCAACAAGAATTATGCGCCTTACGGAAGTTATTCCAAAAGATCGGAATTAAACGAGCTGCTTAAAAAACAGGAACTGTCAAAAGAAGATTACGCCAAAGTGATTTCAATGGCAGAAGAAGCGCTTGTTCAAAATCCGTTTGATCTTGGAATGATGAATCTGCTAGCAATTTTCAAAGATTACAACGGAGAATCGGAAGAGGCACAAAAGATTGCTGCCAATATGTATGGCATACTCGAGACCATCGTTAAATCGGGTGACGGAAAAACCTGTCCGACGGCTTATCATGTGATTTCGCCTCATGACGAATATGCGATAATGGGCACTGCCGGCATTCGTTCTCTCGGTCAGGCGCTGATGGGAAGCTGTGATCTTCAGCGGATAGACGAAGATGAGTTTGGGATTTCAAAACTGTTTTTTGACATCAGCAAGCCATTTTCACAACTGTCTGATTCCTTCAAATAAATTATTTTTTGACAAATTTCAGATTGTAAATTCCGGTTTCGGTTTTGACTTTCAGCAAATAAATTCCTGAAACAATCGAGCTGAGATCAGCCGAATTTTGATTTGATAATTTTAATTCTCCAAAATATTTCCCGGCCAAATCATACAGTCTGATTTCACTGATTTTCTCTTTTGTATCCAGATAAATCAGGTCTTTTACAGGATTTGGATAAATCTTCAGTTCTGAATTTAAAACATCATTGACCGACATCGATTCAACTGTAACTGTCTTTTCTGTAAAATCATTTTCACTGCATTTTTCGGAAGTCAGACGAACCGTATAATTTCCCGGCTGTGTATAAATATGCACCGGATTTTGTTCTTCAGAAGTATTTCCGTCACCAAAATCCCAATGCCATCCGGTTGAATTCTCTGAAAGGTCTGTAAAAGTAACCTCTAAATTCTGTGCATCAAATTCGAAATCCGCTGACGGCAAATAGTCATTCAGATACCATTCTTCCGGATTGTTAAAAACAACTTCGTTAACTGCTTCTCTGACGATGTCCATCGTGTCCGATGAAATACTTCCGCTGTAATTTGAATCGTATGGTGAATTTTTAAAAATCACGGTATAAAAAGTATAGGCAGCAGCCATCGATCCGATGGCAGACGGATGCGAACCGTCGCCCGAATAAAGTTCAACTGAAGGATAATGGTTACGGATGTATCTCCACACTCTTCCGACCGGTGAAACGATGTCGCTGTTCAACTCAGCCATCAGCATATATCGTTCATACAACAGATCGTCCATTCCTTCGTAAGTGCAGACCGGCGGCCAGTAGCTGCAATTCTGACTGTCACCGTTTTTTCTTCCCCAGGTCATATAAAAAGCAACCTGAGCACACGGATTGTGCTGTTTTACCATTTCGCTCAGTTGTTCCGCATAAGGCAAAACCTGCTGTTCAACCTGACTCATCGGAAAGGAAGGCAGCTGGCTTTGTTCCTGCAAAACCACATAATCCCAATCGCCCTGTGAGATGGTCGAAGTCACAGTCGGATTGGAAGCATGATCCTGAAAAGTTGCACCGCCGGGCGTATGTGCAGCATAAATCAGTTCGTCACCGCTGTCGGCTGCAATCAGTTTGACCAGATTTGGAATATTTCCGGTGGATGTATAACTGTTTCCGACAAAGAATACTTTTTTGGACTGCTGGCCCAACACGAACAATCCCGTCAGCAAAAACAGTATGAACAGCGATTTTTTCATTTCGATCTTAAACTTTGAAGCTGGCAAAAGTAAATAATTTTAATGATTAAAAATTCTCCAATGATCGTCAGGCGCGGGGCCTTCAAAATCAGCGGACAGTGAATTGTTTTATGAATATTTCTCAATTGGCTGTAACCTTATGAATTGATCCGGACTCTATTTTAAAAAATGGAAGAATCATTAAATATTTAGTTAAGCCAATAATTAAGAATTCCTCTTAGTTTTATTTTGATGTGTAAGCTGTCTTAAAAATAGACAGCTTTTTTTGTTCAAACCCTGAATTCAGAAAAATCAGACCGTCAATCATGAATCTGTAACCTTTTTCAGGTTGGCCTACTCTAAATAGACAGAAACAAATTCTTAAACAATAAATATGGAAAATACAGCTTCATCAAGACAGCTATTTCAAATTTCAAATCTTTTGAAATATACCTTTGTCATTGTTCCCATCGTTGCCGGTGCGGATAAATTTCTCAATCTACTCACAGACTGGCCGCAGTATCTCAGTCCCGGTTTGACCGATTTGCTTCCGTTTTCAGCCGGTGTATTCATGATGATTATTGGCGTGATCGAAATTGCAGCCGGTCTGATTGTTTTGAAGAAACCCGAATTGGGCGGAATGATCGTTGCTGCCTGGCTGGTTCTGATTGCATTGAGTCTGCTGATCGGATTTCATTTTACAGATGTTGCGGTTCGTGATCTGGTAATGGCCATTGCTGCTTTTTCAATGGCAAAACTGTCAATGGTTACAAAATAAAAAAGTCATGTTAAAGTCAATTCAGTATACAGAAGAAGAAATCATAGAAAGAATACTGGCGGGTGAGAAATCACTGTATGAAATCATCGTCAGAAGATACAATCCGTATTTGTACAAGATCGGCCGTTCCTATAATTTCGGGCGTGAAGATACCGAGGATCTGATGCAGGATACCTTTGTGGATGCATTTAAAAATCTTGCATTGTTTGAGGGAAGATCCAAATTTAAGACCTGGATTAGCAGGATCATGCTGAACAACTGCTACCACAAAAAGGAAAAATTGAGTTATAAGAATGAGATTATGAAAGAAATTTTTGACAATTCGGAACCTTTGTTTCATCAGCCCGATCAGGCGACGCAGCAGCTGGTGGACAAAAGGGAACTCGGCCAGATCATAGAAGCAGCCTTGTTGGAACTGCCCTATTATTATCGGATGGTATTCACATTGAGGGAAATTAACGGCCTGAATGTGAGTGAGACATCCGAACTGTTGGAAATCAGCGAATCTAATGTAAAAGTGAGGCTGAACCGTGCAAAATCAATGCTCAAAAAGATTATTTCAAAATCTTACGAACCCGAACAATTGTACAATTACAATGCAATTTATTGCGATCCGTTTACAAAAAGAGTGATGGATATTATCGAACAGCTATAAAGAATACCAAATCCAATTCCATTTCCTTTTATAAAAAGCCATCCTTTGCGGATGGCTTTTGTGTTTTTCTGAAATCTTTGATTATTTCGTTTTTGAAAGCTTTTCGTTCAGATCGCTGATCAGTTTTACATAATGATCGTCGCCGGCAGCCTGAGCAGCAGCAAGTGCATTTTCACCGATTTTTTTTGCGCTTTTGTATTCTCCCGCTTCCATGTGGATTTGAGCCTGTGCATAAAGCTGATAGTATGCCGGATTCGGATTCATCCCGATTCCTTTGTCAATCCATTTTTTTGCCTGCTGGATATCTTCACCCGAGGTGAAATAATAATTTGCAGCTGCGATATAATCCTGTGCGGTCGGCTCTCCTTTCATCGTCGATTTGATGGTCGCCATCACCTTGTCTCTTGTAGGAACTTCGATTTTTACACCTGCTCTTGTTTTGTCCCAGCTGAAATTAAGCATGGCTGAATTCGAGCTCAGATCGTCGAGCGAAATGGTGAAAGTTTCAACCGGCTGACTGAGTGTCTGGGTTTTTACAACCGATTTTGCAGCGATTTTTGAGGTATCCCATTTTTGAGGGTTTCCCCAGTTTTCGTTGTCGGTATAAAAATAGATTGCCCAGCTGTCTGCCTGCGGTTCGGTATAGATCGCATATTTTCCTTTTGCAAGTTTCTGGCCGCCTACAACCACATCGTCAGAAAATTCGATGGTTGTATTTTTGTTTGCGCCCGTTCTCCACACTTTTCCGTAAGGAACCAGTTTACCGAAAATCTCACGGTTGTTTTTATTGGGTCTTGAATATTCGATTTCAATCTTGGTCAGACCGACAGTCTGTTCTATTTCTCCAAAAAGACTTGACTGCGGAGTTTTGACCTGTGCATCGGTCATGCAGATGAGACCGGATACGAATAATGCTGTAACAATTTTCTTCATTGAATCTGATTTTTAATGATTTTGTATAATTTTCAAATTTACACAAAATCAAAAGATAAATCGATAAACAAAATCAATCCTGAAAATAAAAGCTGTCGACGTCTTTTTTGTTGCGGTTTTTTACTAATATTGTATGAGATAAGCTGTTAATTCAGGCTTTTTATAGAATCAATCCGAAAAAATCATGCATCACGGGGAAACAAATCATCTGAACGAAGATGAAATCATTGGCAGAATAATAGCTGGTGAAAGGTCTCTGTATGAAGTCATTGTGAGAAAATACAATCCCTATCTGTACAAAGTGGGCAGATCTTACAATTACAGTCATGATGACACCGAGGATCTGATGCAGGAAACCTATATAGATGCATTTAAAAATCTGAAACATTTTGAAGGCAGATCAAATTTCAAGACCTGGATAACAAGGATAATGCTAAACAACTGTTATCGGAAGAAGGAAAAATCATCTTTTAAAAATGAAATTTCTGATGAAGACATTGACGAAAAGCAGACACCTCTTTTTTCAAATTCAGATTATGACACCGCAAAGCAGGTGAGAAAGGATGAATTGAAACTGATCATTGAGAATGCTTTGAGCGAAGTTCCGGAAGAATTCAGAATGGTTTTTTCGCTGAGAGAAATCAGCGGTTTCAGTGTGGCAGAAACTTCTGAGCTGCTCAATATTTCTGAATCAAATGTAAAAGTCAGACTCAATCGGGCAAAGCATCTGCTGAGAGAAATTCTTGAGAAATCGCATGAAATTCCCGAACTGTACGAATTTCACCTGATCCATTGCGATCCGTTTACATCTAAACTGATGGACAGGGTTCACGAATTGCACAATCACAATTAAAAAAACCGGAAAACGATTGTCTCCCGGTTTTGATTTTTGAACTGATTTGAAAAATTATTTTCTCAAATCGGTCAGTATTTTGTTGACGCTGTCTTTTGCATCCCCGTACAGCATTTCTGTATTTTGTTTGTAGAACAGCGGATTTTCCGCACCCGAATATCCGGTTGCCATCGATCTTTTCATAACGATCACGGTTCCTGCGTCCCATGCTCTGATGACCGGCATTCCGTAGATCGGACTGGTCTCGTCGTCCAGCGCGCCCGGATTGACCACATCATTTGCACCGATAACCATTACCACATCTGTATCAGCCAGTTCATCGTTGATTTCATCCATTTCAAGAACAATGTCGTAAGGAACTTTTGCCTCAGCCAGCAATACGTTCATGTGACCCGGCAGACGTCCTGCCACCGGATGGATTGCAAATCTGACTTCTTTTCCTTCTTTTCTCAGGAAATCGACCATTTCATACAGCGGATACTGTGCTTTTGCAACCGCCATACCGTATCCCGGAACGATCACCACCGAGTTGGCTTCTTTGAGCAGTTCGGCAGCTTCTTCGTGAGTAATCGAAGTAACTTCACCTTCAATCACCTGACCCGAACCTGACGAAGTCGTATTTCCGAAACCTCCGAAAATTACAGACCAGAAAGATCGGTTCATCGCCTCACACATGATGATCGAAAGAATCGCACCCGAACTTCCGACCAATGCACCGGTAACGATCAGCAGGTCGTTGCCCAGCATAAATCCGGCTGCTGCAGCTGCCCAACCCGAATATGAGTTCAGCATTGAAATTACAACCGGCATATCTGCACCGCCGATCGCCATTACCAGCATCACACCAATATAGAGTGCAATCACGGTCATGATGATCAGATAAATCATACCTTCGGTTCCGGGTGCTTTTACAAAGAATACACCCAAAACGATAGAGATGATGACCAATGCGATGTTGACGGTATGTCTGCCCGGATAAAGCAGCGGGCGGCTCATGATTTTGCCGTCGAGTTTTCCCCATGCGATGATTGAACCGGTAAAAGTAATCGCACCGATAAACACGCCTGCAAATACTTCGACCAGATGTATGTTTTTCTCAACGCCTTCCAATGCCTGTGAATGCGGATCGATATAAGATCCAAATCCGACCAGAACTGCCGCGAGCCCCACAAAACTGTGAAGAATTGCGACCAACTGCGGCATTGCGGTCATTTCAACTTTTCGTGCTACAATCACACCGATTACAGATGCAATTGCAATTGCGATGATGATATAAGTAACCCCGTGGACTTCTCCGCCTAATACTGTGGCAAGGATTGCGATGATCATACCGACGATTCCGTAAATCACTCCTCTTTTGGCTGATTCTTGTGAAGACAGTCCTCCAAGGCTCAAAATAAATAAGATACTTGCGAATAAGTAGGCTGCTGTTTGTATATGTTCTGTTATCATCTTCTCTTATTTTTTAAACATTTTCAACATTCGACGGGTCACATAGAAACCGCCCACTATATTTATACTTGCAACCAGAATCGCAAAGAAAGCCAGTATGCTCAACGGACTTGAAATATCGTCTCCGATCTGAAGCAGACCGCCCACGATGATGATGCCGCTGATCGCATTGGTCACCGCCATCAGCGGAGTGTGCAATGCGTGGGTTACATTCCAGATCACCTGCCAGCCGACAAATACTGCCAGCACAAATACGGTCAGGTGCTGCATGAAATCAGCCGGTGCAAACTGTCCGATCAGGAACAGAAGCGCTCCGATGATCGCCAGTCTGATGAACATTGACATGGTTTCTTTTTTGACTTTTGCAATTTCTGCAGCTTTGATTTCTTCTTCTGTCAGTTCTTTTACAACCGGTTTTGGTTTTTGGGGACTGACCGGAAGCGGTGCAGGCGGCCAATGGATTTCACCGTTGTAGGTGACCATTGCTCTTGAAACCACATCGTCTTCCATATCGATTTTGAAATTCTCTGCCTTGCCCATATCGTCGAGCAAATGACAAAGATTGTTTCCGTACAGCTGTGAAGCCTGATTGGGTAACTGATCCAGTTTTCCGACGATGGTAACACCGTTGTCAGTGGTATAGATTTCGCCCGGTTTTGTCAACACGCAGTTTCCGCCGTTTGGAGCGGCCAAATCGACGATTACTGATCCCTGTTTCATTGCAGCCACATGATAATCAAGTATCAGTTTCGGTGCTTCTCTTCCCGGAATCAGCGCAGTGGTGATGATGATGTCAACATCTTTTGCCTGTTCAAGAAAAAGTTCCATTTCGGCTTTGATGAATTCGTCGCTCATCTCTTTTGAATAACCGGATGAAGTGGAACCGTCTTCGTCAATATTGACAGTCAGGAATTGTGCGCCCATCGATTCAATCTGTTCGGCAACTTCTTTTCTGGTGTCAAATGCACGAACAATTGCACCCAGTGAATTTGCAGTACCGATTGCGGCAAGACCTGCAACACCGGCTCCGACCACTAGCACTTTTGCGGGTTCAACCTTTCCGGCTGCCGTAATCTGTCCGTTCAGGAATCTTCCGAAATGAAATGCAGCTTCGATCACCGCACGATATCCGTCGATATTCGCCATCGATGAACGAACGTCCATCTTTTGGGCTCTCGAAATTCTCGGAATCGCGTCCATTGCGATTGCATTCACTTTTTTGTCTGCCAGTTTTTTGAGCAGATCGGGATTTTGTGCCGGCCACAGATAACTCAGCAAAACCAGACCTTCTTTCATTTCTGAAATCTCGGCTTCTGTCGGCTGCTGAACTTTGAGCACGATATCCGCACCGGAATAAATTTCCTGTGATGTGGATACGATTTTTGCACCTGCTTCTTCAAACGATTTGTCCGAAAAATTTGCACGGGTACCGGCGCCTTTTTGAATATGGACTTCAAACCCCTGCTTTTGAAGTCTTTTGACTGTTTTTGGTGTTGCTGCCACCCGGAGTTCGTCCTGTGTCAGCTCAACCGGAATTCCAACTATCATAAATTTCTTTATTTACGAGTTTATAATTTTAGAGAATTGATTCTCAATTCACAGCAAAATGAATTTCACTTCGCCCAATAAACCGGCAAAGTTAAAAAATAAGCCTAAAAATCAAAGGATTTAAATCAGTAACTCAAAGTTTATTAAGATTATATGACCTGCATCATAATTTTAAAAAACCCTTCAGAAGTTTCTATGGTCTGAAGGGTTTTTTGGATACCTATTGATGATTTCATTTAATTACATTAAAAAAAATAATTTTTATTTTCAGTTTTATTCATTTTGCATAATTAAATTCCAATAAAGTATTCAAAAAATAATTATAGATTTGAAACCTATTCATTTAAAAAAATTAATTATTAGAATATGAAAACCTCAATTTTAACAAGTTTGGCATTTTTCACTTCGATATTTGCATTAAGCCAAAATTATACTGTAGAATTGGTTAAAGATATCAACCCCGGCAGTGGGAACTCCAGTCAATTCCTTGCGTATAAAACGGTTTACAATGATAAATTATATTTTTCCGCCGATGATGGGACGCATGGGTTGGAACTGTGGGTGTCAGACGGTACGACTGAAGGCACTCAGCTTTTAAAGGATATATTTCCCGGCAGTCAGAACGGGGTTCCCAGGGAATTTGGAGAATTTAACGGTAAGTTGTTTTTTGTGGTGGACGACGGAGTTCATAGTGCTGAGCCCTGGTATACGGACGGAACGGCAGAAGGCACATATATGCTGAAAGATATACATGTTGGCGGACCGGATAGTGCAAGCAGGCCGCAATGGTTTGCCGAAATAAATGGTAAGCTTTGTTTTAAAGCGTTCGATGGAATACATGGCGATGAACTGTGGGTTAGCGATGGAACTGAGGAAAACACATATATGCTCGCTGATATTTATCCCGGAGAAGAGGCCAGTACTCCTTTCAGATTTACCAAGGCTTTTGGGAAGTTGTTTTTTTCAGCCAAAAATGATATTTATGGAAGAGAGGCTTATTTCACTGACGGGACGGCAGAAGGCACTCAAATTTTAAAAGATATAAACCCCGGAAGCGCCAGAAGTGATGCAGAAGAGTTCACATTGTTTGACGGCATGCTTTTCTTCTCTGCTGATGATGGTGTTTCAGGCAGGGAATTATGGGTGACAGACGGCACCGAAGAGGGCACAGTATTGTTTAAAGATATCAATCCCGGTTCGGGAGATGGTAGTCCAATAGATTTCGTAGAATTTAATAACAGGCTTTATTTTAGTGGAAATGACGGAATTCATGGCGATGAACTTTGGGTAACAGACGGTACGAGTGAAAATACTTTTATGCTTATGGATATTAATCCCGGTGAAGGAAACAGCTCTCCACTGGAATTTACCGAAGCAAACGGAAAACTGTTTTTTAGAGCCAATGACGGTGTCAATTATTTCCAGCTTTGGGCTACCGACGGTACTACAGAAGGAACCTATATGGTAAAAGCGATTAATGATTACATAGACCATCCAAGAAGAATTATTGAATACAGTAATAAAGTATATTTCAGAGCTCATGATGAGGAAAACGGCATTCAGTATTGGATTTCAGACGGAACTTCTGAAGGTACTGAGATGATTACATTAAACGGATTAACTCAATACGATGCTTTAACCGGTGATAATCAATATGCGCAAGTTTATGGGAATTCACTGTATTTTTTTGCAAGATTTACAGAGGAAGAGGGTCTGGAATTGTATAAATTAACAGATTCAGATATGTCAGTTTCTGAAATCTCAGAAGATCATATTCAAATTTTCCCGAACCCTAGCGATGGAATTATAAAGATTAAAAATTCAGATTCGGTTATTCGCAAAGTTGAGGTTTATAATCCTGCAGGCATAAAGTCAGCACAAGCCGAATTCAATTCAAAGGAAATTGAAATTAATTTAAACGGAAAACCCAATGGAATCTACTTTTTGAAGATTGTTACCGATAAAGGAGTGAATTATAAAAAGATAATTCTAAAAAAATAATCGAATTGGAATTTAAGGTTCAAATAAAAAGTCCCGGAGTTTTAATCTCGGGACTTTTCTGTATTTTCTAAAAAATTATTAAAGTCAGAATCTCGTTTCCAAATAATAAGGCAGCATCTGTCTCCAGGTCGGCCAGTCGTGTTTCATATCAGGACCCCAGACATCGAGTTCATAATTGATTCCCTTGCTGTACAAAACTCCTGCAAAAGCTCTTGATGCATCCGGATCTTCATAATCTCCGCTTCCGGTCAGTATATGGATGTGTTTGCTTTTTCTGATGTTGTCCAAATACCATTCGTCTTCCAGATTTGGCATATAGTCCATCGGCGAATTGAAATAAACCTGTGTATCGTTGTAACCGTCTGTGTATTCATGCAAATCATAAACACCGCTCATCGCGATCACACCGTTGATCAGGTCGGGTCTTTTCAAAAACAGATTCATGCTGTGCAAAGCGCCAAAACTTGCGCCGCAGGTGATGATCTGGGTTTCTTCAGAAGTGTTGTTTCTGATAAATGGAACCACTTCGTGGAGCACATACTGGTTGAACTGATTTTGTCTGATCGCCTTGTGTTCGGGCAGCATTTTGTCGTTCAGCCAGCTTTCACTGTTGATGCTGTTGATCGAAAAAACTTTTACTTTTCCTGCATCTATATAGGGTTTGATCGCATCGATCAGCTGAAATCTTTCGTATTCAAGATAATCTGCCTGGGCCGTCGGAATCAGCAGCAATGCAAATCCGTAATTTCCGTAAACCGCGATCGGCATGTCCTGATTCAATGCAGGACTGTACCAGCTTGTCAATTCTCTGTCCATAATGTGTTTTTCTTAATTTTTATGCAATGTACTAAAAATTAGAATTTGTTTTTTGTGAAATTGACCAAAGTGGTTTTGAGATTGAATTTTCAGTGATTCAGCCCTATTTAATTTTGAATTAATTTTCTGATTTGATCTAATTATTTGATGTTGTCAAATAATAATATTTGATACTAACGAAAGATATTGTTTGATACTAACAAAAAAAAATGAGCGATTTAAAAGAAGCAATTTATTTCTTTGGACTGAAAAGCTGAGCGGTGATTATTTCATTTCATCCAAAACCTCTTTGATCACACAGGCCTGATTGTGTTCGGTGTCTTTTGCGCTGTAACAGAGGCAGACCTGCTGTTTTTGTGCAATTTCATGAATTCGTTTGAGGTCTTCGGCCTGAGATTTCAGTTCTTCCTTGTATTTCTTTTTAAACTCGGGATATTTTTCGGGTATATGTCCAAACCATTTTCTGAGCTCGTTTGACGGACCCAGTTCTTTGAGCCATTCCTTTACATCCGCTTTTTCTTTGCTGATGCCTCTCGGCCACAAACGGTCGACAAGAATTCGGTAACCGTCGCTGTCAGACGGTTCCTCATAAATTCGTTTGATGATAAATTCTTTCATTTTGTTGTGTTTTTTTATGGTTTCTTCGGATTCAGCGGTCTGACGGTCAGACTGTCGATCAGCATATTGTCGGCTGTTTTCAGCAGATAAATCACTGTGTCTGCCAGATCTTTTGGCTGAAGCATATTGTCGTGTTTTTCAATTCCCGAGCTGTGAAAAAAATCAGTATTGATCGAGCCCGGATTGATGACCGAAACTTTGATGTTGAAATATCTAAGCTCTTTGAACAAAGCTTCTGAAAAACCGCAAATTCCGAATTTGGTTGCACTGTACGCCGAACCCTTTTCCCTTGCCACAGTTCCGAGTATCGAACCAATGTTGATGATATGGGTATGGTTTTTTTTCTTTTTCAAAAACGGAACGATCTGAGAAGTCACATAATAAGTTCCGTTCAAATTGGTGTTGACCATCTGCAGCCAGTCTTCAACCGGTTTTTCATCGATCGCGCCAAACGATCCGATGCCCGCATTGTTGATCAGTATGTCCGGACTGTGACTGTCCGAAAAATTTCTGCCGATCCATTCTGTAATTTGATCAAGCTTTGAAATATCGACTTTGCAGACATGAAATTTCTCACCAAACTTTTCTTTGAGCTGTTTCAGTTTGCTTTCATTTCTTGCCAAACCGTACACTTCAGCTCCGTTTTTGATCAAAGCCTCTGTGATGGCCGAACCCAAACCGCTGCTCACACCGGTTACTACCGCTATTTTATCTTTCAGTTCCAATTTTTTGAAATTATAAACACCAACTCCTTTGGTCGGTTAAAAAAAATCTTTCAATCCGTTAAAACGGTTTTTGCCATTCCGCCGAATTGAAAGATATGCTATGTTAATTATCTGGGTTCGTAATTCCCAGCCGGTGTTCTGAACGGAATTGCCAGACGGTTCCAACCGTTGATGGCAACGATTCCGATGGTCAGTTGCAGCAGTTCCTGTTCGCTGAAATGGTTTCTGACATTTTCATAGATTTCATCAGAGATATGATTCTGCGAAACCAGTGTAACGGCTTCTGTCCATTCGAGTGCTGCTCTCTCTTTGTCGGTGTAGTAGGGTGCTTCACGCCATGCATCCAAACCGACCAGACGCTGAACGGTATCACCCATTTTCATTGCGTCTTTGGTGTGCATGTCCAGACAATAGGCACAGCCGTTCAATTGAGAAGCTCTCAGTTTGATCAGGTGATATAGTTTTTTGTCAAATCCTGATCTGATCATGTATTTTTCCATTTCCATCAGTCCTTTCGGTGCTTCCGGATCGATTTTGAAATAATTCAATCTTTCTTCCATGATGTTTTTAATTTATTTGTTTTCGTATTTTTTCATTGCGTCAAACGCAATCGCACTGTGTGCATATGCTGCGCCGGCTCTCATTTCTGCTGCCACCCAGATGGCTTCCATCACTTCCTGTTCTGTTGCGCCCGCTTTGAGCGCTTGTGGTGAATGTGCTCTGATGCAATACGGACACTGGGTTACGTGGGCCACTGCAACTGCAATCAGCTGTTTTGTTTTTTCGTCCAGTACACCTTCTTTGAATACAGTTCTGCTGAAGGTTCTCCAGGCTTCTATCTGTTTTGGCGCCAATTCTGCTCTTTCTCTCGCTTCCTCTCTTGTCGTAACTGCGAATAATTCGTTTTGATCACTCATGATTTTTTATTTTTTAATTCTTTTCAATGGTTTTATTTCCAAATTCAAACCATCCGGGTTTCATTGCTCCCAGTCCGAAAGCTGCACCGGCTGCTGCCAGTACGGATGCGTCAAATACGGTTTTGATTCCGGTTGAAGTCCACATTGACAGTGCAAAAACCAAAAGCAATAATCCGCTGAGTTTTGCAAACAGATTGACTTTGAATCCGATCAGCAGAAAAACCGCAAATATGATTTCGGCAACAGTTGCCAATATTGCCAATGGATTAATCAGGCTTTCCGGCGCCCATGGAATGAGAATTTGAACATATTCTTCAAATTTATCCCAGCTGCCCCATGCGATATGATAATTCCACCAACCGAAGCGATCTGCGACTGCCGACAAAAATCCGGCTGCAATTGCAATCCTGAGAAATAACCGGGTCAGTTTTTCGTACATGATGACAGACGGGTTGAAGATTTGATAACAAAATAGAGATTGTCTCAAAACTCAAATCTTAATTCCCTTATTCTTACTACCCTTTATTTCGTTCAGAAATTGGGATTTTGAGACAATCTCATTGATTTTTTACTGTTCCAGTGTTGCATCCAAAGTGATTTCGCAATTCATCACTTTGCTGATCGGGCAGTTTTCTTTTGCATTGTTTACGATTTCCATAAATTTCTCCTGAGAGATGTTTGGAATTTTTGCTTTCAGTGTCAGATGAGAGCTAACAATTTTGAGCTGTGAAGCATCCATTGTCACTTCAGCGTTTGCATCAAGCGATTCAGGTGTAAATCCAGCTTCGCCAAGCATCAGGCTGGTCGCCATTGCAAAGCATCCTGCGTGAGAAGCAGCCAGCAGCTCATCGGGATTGGTGCCCGGGGCATCTCCAAAACGGGTGTTGAATGAATATTTGCTGTTGTCCAAAATTTTGCTTCTGGTGGTGATTTTACCTTCACCTTCTTTTACCGAACCGTTCCAAACGGCATTTGCATTATGTTTTTTCATAATCCTATAAAATTTTTAAATTAATTTTCCAATCCAATTGAGTGGCGTTTTCTTTCAAAACAGTCAGAGAAGGATTCTTTATTTAGAATGAATCAAAATTACGAAAAATTAATTGAAACAGAAATGATTTTTGGAATAATTTTAAGTCAGTCAGGTCTTTTATTTATTGTCTGAATTACTGAGCCACAAAAACCGGAATTTTTACCAGATGTCTGACCCGGTTGACCGTTTCTCCGAATATGAAATCCTTAAAACCTCTGTGTCCGTGGCTGCCCAAAATCAAAAGATTCGAATTGCTTTCTTTTACAATCCTTGCAATTTCAGAATTTCGGTTTCTGAAACCGGTGATTGCTTCGGCTTCAAACCCTTTGTCATTCAGCATTTGAATATACTGTTCCAGTTTCTTTCGGTCTTTTCTGGTTTCGTAGTCATCCGCCACTTCATCCATCAGTTGCGGCGGCGCACTTTCGGTAATGTGAATCAGTATGAATTTTGTGTTTTTGTCGGCAAACTTCAAACCGTATTGAAAAATTTTGCTGTCAAAAGGTGAAAAGTCGAGCGCCAGCGCAATGGTTTTAAAATCTGGTGCAGGCAAATCAGGAAGTTTATCGATCGGATCGTGCAGATCGGTTGAAATTTCTTTTCCTCTTTCGGTCAGCGGATATAATAATGTTTCAAACAGCAGCCAGATCAAACCGGCAGCGCCGAGCAGGATGATTCCGATTAACCACCAGCTGTCTGTACCCGAAATCCAATCGGTGATTTCATCATAAACCAGTTTAAAATTCAAAATCACAATCAGAGCTGCGATCAGCCAGGCCGCAATTTTTGCTTTGGTTTTGAGCGCAAACTGGCCCATTTTCTTTTTGTTGCTGACAAAATGTATCAGCGGTATGATTGCAAAAGCCAATTGCATACTCAGTATCACCTGACTGAAAATCAGCAATTGACCGACTTTTCCTTCTCCGCTGATCAGTATGACGATGACTGCCGGAATGATTGCAAGCATTCTGGTGATCAGTCTTCTCAGCACCGGACTGATTCTCAGTCTCAGATAACCTTCCATCACGATTTGTCCTGACAATGTACCGGTCACGGTTGAACTTTGGCCGGCTGCAATCAGTGCGACCGCAAAAAGTATTGATGCCCATTTGGTTCCCAAAAGCGGTTCGAGCATTCGGTGTGCATCTTCCAATTCTGCAATCTGTGTATTTCCGGATTTGAAAAATACGGTTGCAGCCAAAATCAAAATGGCGGCATTGACCAAAAGTGCAAGATTGAGCGCAATTGCAGAATCCCAGAAATTGTATTTGATCGCAGCTCTGATCGATTCGGGATTGTCTTTGATTTTTCGGGTCTGAACCAGAGCCGAATGCAGATACAGATTGTGCGGCATCACGGTTGCACCGATAATTCCGATTGCAATGTACAATGCGGTTGCATCGGGCAGCGACGGAATGAATCCGGTGGCGATTTCTGCCACATCGGGTTTTGCCAAAAAGATTTCGACCAGAAAACAGCCGCTGATCAGTGCGATGATTCCGAGTATGAAAACTTCGGTCTTTCTCATTCCCAGTTTTTGAAGCCAGAGCAAAAGCAAAGTATCAAAAAATCCGATGATTACGCCCCAGAGCAGCGGGATATCAAAAAGCAGCTGAAGACCGATCGCCATTCCCAAAATCTCGGCCAGATCGGTTGCAGCAATCGCAATTTCTGCGAGCAGATACAGGACAAAATTGGTTCCCCTTGGATAAGCTTCACGGTTGCACTGCGCCAAATCCTTACGCCGAACCACTCCGAGTCTTGCACTCAAACTCTGAAGAAAGATCGCAATGATGTTGCTCATCAGCAGTACCCAAAGCAGCGCATAACCGTATCGACTCCCGCCCGCAATGCCGGTTGCCCAGTTTCCCGGGTCCATATAACCGACGCTTACCAGATAGGCAGGACCGAAAAATGCAAACAGTTTCCTCCACTTGGAAGTCTTGTTTGAAGTATCTATGCTTTGGTGAACCTCTGACAATGAAGCATCGTCTTTCATTTGGCTAATCTAATTGTTAGGCAAATCTAACAATTTGTTTTTGAATTGAAAATGATTTTTTTGAAATTTTATCTGAATGGTTCTTTCTTGAATTATAAAGCCCTCATTTTGAAAGACATAAAAAAAAAGACGGATTGTCTGATCCGTCCTTTATTGTTGATTTTAATTTGATCTGATTAATTGCAGACCGGCGCTGATTTTGAAATCACCGGACTGTTGGTTTGATTCCATTCTTTCATTCCGCCCAGATAATTTCTGATGTTTTTAAATCCGTTTTTTCTTAGGATTGAAAAAGCAATGGATGCGCGGTCGCCCGACTGGCAGTGGATAACCAGCTGTTTGTCTCTGCTGATCCGGTCGATGTGATCGGGCAGCGTGCCTACAAAGACATTTTCTGTTCCGTCGATACAGCAGTTTTTATATTCAGATTCGCCTCTCACATCGATTACCTGAATTTCCGGTTTGTGAAGACAGTTTTTGAATTCGTCAATTCCTATGATTTCTTCTTTTTCCAGTTCGATTCCCAAATCCGAAACATCAGAAATATATCCTTTCAGATGGTCCAAACCTATCCGCATCAGTTTTCGGGTCAGTTCGTCCATTTTTTCATCATCTGCAATCAGCACAAAATCTTCATCGAGTTTTACAAACCAGCCCATCCAGGTTGAAAATGAATTGTTTGCCTGTATGTTAAGACTGCCCGGTAGAAAACCTTTTGCAAAAATTGTTTTTTCGCGCGTATCAATGATTTTCACACCTTTATTGTAATATCCGAGAAATTCTTCTTTGGTCAGTTTCGGATGTTCTGGAACACCGGTCAGCAGCGGACGATCGATTTTGTTGAATTTTTTCATCATTGCAAAATACTTGGGCGGTTCGGGCTGACCGTCGAGCAGCGAATGGATAAATCCTTCTTCGTTATTTCCGAACTGAAGCGCCCAGTTTCTGATTTTTTCATATCCGACCGTAGAACTTGCAACCGCGCCCAAAGCTTTTCCGCAGGCAGAACCCGCTCCGTGAGCCGGCCAAACCTGAACATAATCGGGCAAAGCTTCAAATTTTTTAAGTGCTTCGTACATCTGTTTAGCACCTTCTTCTTTTGTTCCGGCAACGCCTGCTGCTTTTTCGAGCAGATCGGGACGGCCGACATCTCCGACAAATACAAAATCTCCGGTAAAAATCATCACCGGTTCATTGCTCGAGGGATGATCGGTCAGCAAAAAACTTATGCTTTCGGGCGTATGTCCGGGTGTGTGCATCACTTTGAAACTCAAATTTCCGACCTTGATTTCATCTCCGTCTTTCAGACCAATGTGCGGAAATTCATACTGCCAGTCCGGACCGCCTTCATCCGACAGATACATTTTGGCGCCTGTCACAGCGGCCAGTTCGCGGGATCCGCACAGAAAGTCTGCGTGGATATGGGTTTCGGTGATATGAGTGATTTTCAGATTGTTCTTTTCGGCGATTTCCAAATAGGTGTCGATATCTCTTTTTGCGTCGATTACTATGGCTTCTCCTGTGGCCTGGCAACCGATGACATAACTGCCCATTGCAAGACCTTTTTCATAAACGTGTTCAAAAAACATAATTCAATTTCATTATTTGATTCTGTAAAATTACGGAATTTAAATCTTAACAAATTTAATTCCAAGTCGAGAATGTTTTCCAAAATCCGATTGATGCTGTGAAAATCACCAGCTGACATTCGAGAATAAGTTAGTTAGAAAGATTTATAAATACCTTTGAAAAATTGAATGAGATATTCTTTATTCATTTTCAGTTTTTTAATTTGAAATATTTTGCGGTTTTAATTGATTTAAAGAGATTGTTCGTTTAAGTTCAATATCTTTATCTAAATATAATTCGTTTAATTATTATATCTTAATTTTGAGTTTAATCAATAAAAATGGACATATTTTGAATACTAATACAAAAAATATGGTCAAGAAAAGCTTAATTGAAATAACTAAAGAAGTCTTTGAGATTATAGAACTCAAAGATTTAAGTCAAATAAAAGAAATTGAAAATTCTATTTTGAATGATTATAAAAAGAATTATGTGAATACAGAGAATTCTAAAAGAATTGAATTTGATATTTTAGAAAGCGAATTAAGAGAAATCTCTTTAGATTCTTCAAATATTAATAATCCTTTAGCTAAATTACTTTATGCACTTGCATGGAAACAAGGAGATTTACAAAAAATCGAACATATTATTCACGGAATAGAAGATGCCCATAACAAAGAAAATAGAAAGAAAAGTGCTTTGGTTTTTTACAACTTCGGGAAATTTATTGCAAAACCAGAAGAGCACCCCATTGTAGACCAACATGTTATTAGAGCATTTCTTGTCCATAGAGCTAAATCAGAGAATGAAATAATTAAGTATCGAAAACTTAAGGATTCTTCTCAAATAAAAGAGGATGAAATTGAAGATTATAAAAATTGGCTTCGTGAGTTAGGGAAAGACATGGATAATAATAGTAGAAAGGAATTCTTCTATTGGACAGACAGGCAACTTTTTGCATTAGGGAAAAGTATTAAAACTAAATGATATAAAATGTCACATTTGCTCGAATATTACAAATACCAAAATCAGGATTTTGAATGCGGAAACTGTTCCTGGAAGGGAAAGGGAGAATCTTTGACCGTCGGAGATGTTTTTGATTCGCTGTTTGAAGTTCATTGCCCGGAATGCATGAATAAAATCGGGAATGTGCTGCATCCGAGTTTTGATGAAGTATTAAAATACGGTTCCAATGCTGAAAAATTACGGCTGCAAAATATGATGACCAAGTTTGAAATCATAGAAGCATCTCAGCTGGAATCGGTTGACGAACTTCCGAATATTGATAAGGATGATGTCATCATTTTCAGGATAAAAGAAGAGAATATTGAAGAAACCGACTGTCTGGTTATTTATGCGGACGGGATTGAAATTTGGCGTGAATTGTCGTATTTCGAATATTTTGACAGATACATCGAAATTGCAAAAATTCTCAAACAGAAATACGGTTCAAGAATGACAGATCTGGTTACCGATGAATTTGTTCCGCGGATGTATGGAGACTGCTCTTTAAGTGATATTCAAAGGGTCAAAGCTTTCAGAAAATCTTTGAGTGAATAAATGGATTTATGAAATCCTGAAGATAATTGATTAAAAAATTGAATTCTTTAAAACCCGAAAATTCTTGCGAACTTTGTAAGCAACAATGCGCGAGAGTTTAGAACCCATTATCAAATCATTGCCCGACAAACCGGGTGTTTACCGTTATTACGACAAAAACGGAAAAGTAATTTATGTCGGTAAGGCAAAAAGTCTGAAGAAACGGGTTTCGTCCTATTTCAGAAAAACGCTTGATTCCGGAAAAACAAGAATGCTGGTCAGCAAGATTGCAGACATCAAAACCATAGTGGTTGACAATCAGTATGAAGCATTGCTGCTCGAAAATACGCTGATTAAAAAATATCAGCCGAAATACAATGTGATGCTCAGGGATGACAAAACTTATCCCTGGATCTGTATCAAAAACGAACCTTTTCCAAGAATTTTCAAAACCCGAAAAGTCATCAATGACGGTTCTGAATATTTTGGCCCGTATGCATCGGTCGGAATCCTGAATGCGCTGCTCGATTTTATCAGAGAAGTCTATCCGCTGAGAACCTGCAATTATGATTTGAACCAAAAAAATATCAAAGCCGGAAAATTCAAAGTCTGTCTCGAATATCATCTCGGAAACTGTCTGGCACCTTGTGTCGGATATCAGTGCGAAGCCGATTATGAAAAAAACATTCAGTCGATCCGTCAGATTCTGAAAGGGAATTACGGTGAAGTGATTCAATATATGACCGACGATATGAAGGCTTATTCAAATACGCTGGATTTTGAATCTGCACAGCGGATGAAGGAAAAAATTGAAGCCATCAAAAATTATCAGTCAAAATCGTTGGTTGCCAATCCGGCGGTCGGAAATGTGGATGTATTCAGCATCATTTCGGATGAATCCTATGCTTATGTCAATTTTTTCAGAGTCAACAACGGTTCGATTGTTCAGTCGATTACGCAGGAAATCAAAAAGAAACTGGATGAACCCGATGACGAAATTTTGGAAGAAGCAATCATAGAACTGCTGAGCCGTTTTGGTTCGGCTTCAAAAGAGATCCTTTTGCCGTTTGAACTCGAACTCGAAATTCCGGATATCAAAATTACGATTCCAAAAATCGGCGACAAAAGGAAACTGGTCGAACTGTCTGAACGGAATGCGAAATTCTACAGGATCGAACAGTTGAAACAAATCAAGATCGTAGATCCCGATCGTCATACCAAAAGGATTATGGCGCAGATGAAAAAAGATTTGAGAATGCCGGTTGAACCGCGGCTGATCGAAGGATTTGACAATTCAAACATTCAGGGAACCAATCCGGTTTCTGCCTGTGTAGTCTTCAGAGACGGAAAGCCGAGCAAAAAAGAATACAGGATTTTTAATGTCAAAACGGTTGAAGGTCCGAATGATTTTGCAACGATGGAAGAAGTGATTTTCAGACGTTACAGAAGGGCATTGGAAGACGAAACCGAACTGCCGCAGCTGATACTGATCGACGGCGGAAAAGGTCAGTTGAGTTCTGCGCTCAAAAGCATTGACGAACTCGGTTTGAGAGGAAAGATTACAGTCATCGGAATTGCAAAAAAACTGGAAGAAATTTATTTTCCGGGCGATTCGATTCCGCTTTATCTGGACAAAA
The DNA here is from genome assembly GCA_019455045.1 of Flavobacteriia bacterium. Lineage (GTDB taxonomy): Bacteria > Bacteroidota > Bacteroidia > Flavobacteriales > Weeksellaceae > Moheibacter. The sequence continues at coordinate 110,210 of JACFND010000002.1, read as the reverse complement.
CTTCTGAGACTTTAAAAGTTTTGCAGCATGTCAGAGATGAGTCGCACCGTTTTGGAATTACAAGACACAGAAACAAAAGGAGCAGGGCGAGTTATCATTCCGAACTGGAAGGAATTCCCGGCGTTGGTGACAAAACGATACAGCAGCTTTTGAGAAAATTTAAATCTGTAAAAAGAATCAAATCTGCGGGTTTGGAAGAATTGTCGGAAGCGGTCGGAAAATCAAGAGCTGAAAAAATTGTTGAGTTTTTCAACACAAAAGAATAATATTTGATTATCAAAACTAAAACTTATCAAAATGAAAAACATCAGCAGTTTTTTCGTCTTTATTATTTTTGTTTCCTTCGGATTTTCACAGGCGCCAAAATATTATGTGATGGACGGAACGGTCGATAAATATCCGATCCGTATGGAACTCACTGTGGAAACAAGTGTGGAAGAAGGAAATTCGGAAATGATTTACAACGGAGTTTATTATTACAAATCCCAGCAGATTCCGATCGAAATTTCACAGTCTTCATTAAAAGGAAGTCAGTTGGAGCTGACTACTTTTGTGAAATATGATTCTGAAGAAGAACCCGAAATTTTCAAAGGAAAATTTGACAGAGGAAATTACAAAGGTGAATGGCAGAAAGGAAAACAGACACTTCCGTTTGAGCTGAAACCCGCCGATCCTTCCACCTATACCGCTTTTGGTCTGAACAAAAGCAAAAGAGTCGTTCATGCAGCAACGCTGAAAGACGGTTCAAGAATCGAAGGAACTTATGAATTTGAATATTTTCTTCCGGAAGACAAAAATTTCAAAAAAGAAATGTTTCATCAAATCATTTCCGCTGATTATAATGATTTTGTTTCCTATACCAATTCAGAGTTTAATGCATTTGAAAAAGAATACAAAGAAGAAATTCAAAGTTATATCGATGAAGGACTGGGAGATGATCCGATGACGGCGACCTGGAATTATGAGCATTTCAGCAAGCTGACTCCGTATTTCAATTCGCCCGATTTTCTGATCATGCAACTGTTTGGTTACAGTTATCTGGGCGGTGCGCACGGAATGTCTTTTCAGGAATTTTTCAATTACAATAAAAAAACAGGAAAATGGATCGATATCAATGATGTGCTTGATCTAAATAATCAGAAAGAAATCTTGAAAGTGCTTGACAAACAGCTTCGAAAAGAATATAATATTCCCGCAGGTGTCAATTATTCGGATGCTGAAGGATCCATCTTTATCAGTAATGAACTCAGTCTGTCGGAAAATTTCAGTCTTTCAAAAGCCGGAATAACCTTTTATTACGGTCTGTATGAAATGACGCCTTATGCCTACGGTTTTTTTGAATTATTTGTTTCTTACGAAAATCTGAAGCCTTATTTGAAAAAAGGTTTTGAGTTCTGATTGAAACCCAACCGAATTCTTCATAATGGTAAGATAAATCCTTACTTTTGTAGAATGAATCCAAATAAAGAACAAACATTACTCAATATACAGAAAATCAGGTCTGAATTTCCAATTTTGAACCGTAAGGTCAACGGAAATCCGCTGGTTTATTTTGACAATGCCGCATCTTCACAAAAACCAAGAATTGTGCTGGATGCGATTGATGAATATTACAAAAATCACAATGCAAATGTTCATCGCGGAATCCATACGCTGAGTCAGGAGGCGACTGTGATGATGGAAAATTCAAGAGAAAAAATCAGAAACTTCATCAATGCAAAGGAAGCATGCGAAGTGATTTTTACAAGAGGAACTACCGAAAGCATCAATCTGGTTGCTTATTCGATGGAACCGCTGCTGAAACCTGAAGATGAAATCATTATTACAGAAATCGAGCATCATTCGAACATCGTTCCCTGGCAGATTGTCTGCAAACGAACCGGTGCAAAGCTCAAATACATTCCGCTCAAAGATGATTGTACGCTCGACATCGAAAAACTGGATGAACTGCTGAATGAAAATACAAAACTTGTTGCTGTCAATCAGGTTTCAAATGCATTGGGCGTGGTCAATCCGATTGATGTCATCATTGAAAAAGCACACAAGGCCGGTGCCTGGGTTTTGATTGATGCTGCACAGTCGGCGCCGCATATCGCAATTGATGTTCAAAAAATGGATTGCGATTTTCTGGCTTTTTCGGGTCATAAAATGTATGCACCCACCGGAGTCGGCATGCTGTACGGAAAACAGGAAATACTGAATCAGCTGGCGCCATTTCACGGTGGCGGAGAAATGATCAAAGAAGTCTGGATGGATCATTCGACTTATGAAAGACTGCCGTTTAAATTTGAAGCGGGCACACCAAACATCGAAGCAAATATCGTTTTGGGAACTGCGATTGATTTTATTGATTCAATCGGTATGGATGTGATCCATCAGCATGAACATGAAATTTTGGAATACACACGCAAACGTTTGCTCGAGTTGGATGAAGTGATCGTTTACGGAAAAGATGCAGAACTTTCGGGTGCGGTTTCTTTCAATCTCAATCTGCCGGGTGTTCATCCGTCCGATGTGGGAATGATTCTGGACAAAAAAGGAATTGCGGTCAGAACCGGTCATCACTGTACCCAGCCGATCATGAGAAGACTTGGTGTCAAAGGAACGGTGAGAGCATCTTTTACTGTTTTCAACACGACAGAAGAAGTTGACCGGCTGATTGATGCGGTAAAATTATCGATCCGGATGCTGGGCTGAAAAAAATCATTCAAATTTTTACAGTTTGGGTACAGAAATTGACAAGATCAGGAAATATAAAAATTAACAGAAACAGAAGATAAATTAAGAAAATGAAAACCAGATTATTGTTTCTTTCGGTGTTGTTTGCAGGCTTAGTTTTTTCAAACGCACAAACTTCGGCTTCAAACCGTGTGAGCCCAATGGATTCGGTTCAAATCCATCTTGACAATCTCGATATGGAAGTGATTTACAGCCGTCCTTATCTGAAGGGAAGGGAGTTCGGAAAAGACATTGTTCCTTTTGGAAAAGTTTGGAGAACGGGCGCAAACGAAGCAACCATTTTTGAAATCAGCAATGATGTGATGATTGAAGGCAAAAAACTCGAAAAGGGAAAATACAGTTTGTACACCATTCCTGATGAAAAACAGACCACCATCATCTTCAACAAAGATTGGGATCAGTGGGGAACGGTTTACAATGAAGATCGAGATGCGTTGAGGGTGACGGTTCCAACGCTTGAAACCGATCAGCCGACCGAGCAGTTTACAATCAGTCTCGATCCGACCGGCGATGTCTGTCTGACCTGGGGCGAAAAAGTGTTTGTCTTTCATGTAGTCTGTCCAGCTGAATAATCGAAAGATAAAAAAAAATCAGCTGATTACAGTAAAAAAAACAATCTCTTCATCCGGGATTGTTTTTTATGAATCAAAGTCAGAATTGTTCAAAAACATTTCAAACCAAACCACCGATAATTTCAATTTTCGAGCGGGAATTCGTAACTTTGGATGTTTAAAAAATTGATAAATAAAATGATAGTAGAAGAATTTGAAAAAGTAGAATTGCTTGAGAAATTGGGACTGAACGAAATCAATGACGGCACCACTACAGGAACCGAGTGGTTTTCAAACGGTGAAATCCTTGAATCCTATTCGCCTGCAGATGCAAGACTGATCGGAAAGGTCAAAGCTTCATCAGCAGAAGATTATCAAAAAGTAATTTCAAAAGCAGAAGAAGCTTTCAAAATTTGGAGAGCGGTTCCTGCACCGAAAAGAGGTGAAATCGTCAGACAATTTGGAAATAAATTAAGAGAATATAAAACCGCTTTGGGCAAACTTGTTTCATACGAAATGGGTAAATCCTATCAGGAAGGTTTGGGTGAAGTTCAGGAAATGATAGACATCTGCGATTTTGCAGTCGGTCAGTCAAGACAGCTTTACGGTTTCACCATGCAGTCAGAAAGACCCGGACACAGAATGTATGATCAGTACCATCCGCTTGGAATCGTGGGTGTGATTTCTGCTTTTAATTTTCCGGTTGCCGTTTGGTCATGGAATGCTGCAATGGCATGGATCTGCGGTAATGTCGTGGTTTGGAAACCGAGCGAAAAAGTTCCTTTGTGCGGTGTTGCCTGCCAAAAGATTTTTCAGGAAGTTTTGAAAGAAAATGATCTGCCCGACGGAATCTCTTGTCTGATCAACGGAGATTACAAAATAGGAGAGATGATGACTCAGGATCCGAGAGTTGCACTGATTTCTGCCACAGGTTCTACTCGTATGGGAAAAATTGTTGCACAGACAGTTGCGGCAAGACTCGGTAAATCAATTTTGGAATTGGGCGGTAACAATGCGATCATTGTGACACCTGATGCAGATTTGAAAACCACCATCATCGGTGCGGTATTCGGAGCAGTCGGAACAGCCGGTCAGAGATGTACCACCACCAGACGACTGATCATTCATGAATCGATTTATGACAAAGTAAAAGAAGCTTTGGTCAAAGCTTATGCACAATTGAACATCGGCGATCCGCTGAACGAAAACAATCATGTGGGCCCGCTGATCGACAAAGATGCAGTGAAAATGTATGAAAATGCATTGTCTGAAGTCAAAAGGGAAGGCGGAAGCTTTGCGGTTGAGGGCGGCGTACTGAGCGGTGAAGGCTATGAAAGCGGCTGCTATGTGAAACCTGCCATTGCAGAAGTGAGAAACGATTTTGAGATCGTACAGAAAGAAACTTTTGCACCGATTCTTTATCTGATTAAATATTCGGGCGGAGTTGAAAATGCAATCGAACTTCAGAACGGAGTTGCGCAGGGATTGTCATCTGCAATTATGACCAACAATCTGAGAGAAGCTGAAACCTTTCTTTCATTTGCAGGATCAGACTGCGGCATTGCAAACGTAAACATCGGTACTTCGGGTGCAGAAATCGGAGGTGCTTTTGGCGGTGAAAAAGAAACCGGCGGAGGCAGAGAATCCGGTTCTGATGCTTGGAAGGCATACATGAGAAGACAGACAAATACAGTGAACTTCAGTACAAAAGTACCGTTGGCTCAGGGTGTTAAATTTGATGTCTTTTAATCGGTAAAAAACTTGAGAAAAGAAACCTCACAGTTTTGTGGGGTTTTTTTTATGAATTGGAATTTCGAAATAAAAAATGAATTTGCAGTGATTCACAGCTTTTTGACATCATAAAATTAAACAGCAACAGTTATCTTTGCAGTCCGATATGATAGAACAAAAAGAAGCACAATACGAAAGAGTGATTTTGGTCGGTCTGATTACAAGAGATCAGCCCGAAGAAAAATTGGATGAATATCTGGAAGAACTTCGGTTTTTGGCTTATACGGCCGGCGCTGAAGTCATTCGGAGATTTTCTCAGAAACTGGATCATCCCGATCCGAGATTTTTTGTGGGCAGCGGCAAGCTGAATGAAATCGGTTCTTTTGTCGAAGAAAATGAAATCGATACCATTATTTTTGATGATGAGCTGACGCCTTCACAATTGAAAAATATTGAAAAGGTGCTCAACAGAAAAATCATTGACCGTACCCAGCTGATTCTCGATATTTTTGCACAGCGCGCACAGACTTCGTATGCAAGAACACAGGTGGAACTGGCTCAATACGAATATCTGCTGCCAAGACTGACCGGAATGTGGACTCACCTGGAGAGACAGAGAGGTGGGATTGGAATGAGAGGACCGGGTGAAACCGAGATTGAAACCGACCGACGAATCATCCGTGACAGAATCAGTCTGCTGAAAGACAAACTGAAAGCAATCGACAAACAGATGGCGACTCAGAGAGGAAACCGCGGACAGCTGGTCAGGGTTGCACTGGTCGGATATACCAATGTCGGAAAGTCAACGCTGATGAATGCTTTGAGCAAATCTGATGTTTTTGCAGAAGACAAACTCTTTGCAACTTTGGACACCACGGTCAGAAAAGTGGTAATCGGAAATCTTCCTTTTCTGCTGACCGACACGGTTGGTTTTATCAGGAAACTGCCGACCCAGTTGGTTGAATCTTTCAAATCGACTTTGGACGAAGTCAGGGAATCCGATTTTCTGGTGCATGTGGTCGATATTTCACATCCCGGATTTGAGGATCACATCAATTCAGTCAATCAGATTTTGAGTGAGATCGGCTGTATTGACAAACCCGGACTGATGGTTTATAACAAGCTTGACAAATATTCATTTCCTGACGAAGACAATGAGATTCAGCCCGGAACCGTTCCCGAAGAAGTGCTGAAAAGAACCTGGATGGCAGCCGGCAATTATCCTTCGATTTTTATTTCCGCATTTGACAAAAAGGGAATTGAAACGCTCAGACGTTCGCTCTACGATGAGGTGGAAAAGATTCACAAAACCAGATTTCCGTACAATAATTTTCTGTTTCAGTATTACGAAGAGGAGGAGAGTTAGTCCAATGATTTAAAAAATAAAATTTTGGACTAAAGTCCTGATTGAATAAATCCTTTTTAAACGGCCTGAAGACCGTTCCTATTCAAAAATTAAATCTTATTGAATTGAATAAATTCTTTCTTTGGCCAAAGTTTTATAATTGTTAATGAAAGGAAATTGTCAAAAGCAATTTTCAATTTCTCAAAAAAGTCTCAAGTCTTCCCGTCTCAAATCTAACGTCTCAAATCTAACGTCTCAAATCTTAAATCTTAAATCTAAAATTAATTCACATGACCCAGTTTGATCAGTTTCTGATGATCGAGTATCTTCATTCTTCTGCCGTCCACTTCAATCAGTTTGTCGGTTCTGAATTCCGAAATCAGACGGATTGCAGATTCGGTTGCGGTACCGATCAGATTCGCCATTTCCTCGCGTGTCAGTATGATGTTGATAAATCCGTCGGCATCTGTTCCCAGTTTTTGTTCGAGCAGTATCAGTACTTCTGCCAGTCTTTCGCGAACTGTTTTTTGTGCAAGAAATGTGATGGTCTCAGCGGATTCGCCCAAATCTTCTGCAATTCTCCTGAGCACATCAAATGCAAATTTGGGATGAAACTCAAGGATTTTCAGAAAAAATTTCTCGGGAATAAAGCAAACCTCGGTATCGTCCATTGCGGTTGCAGATGCGCCAAACGGCTGATGCGACAGAATCGAACGGTAACCGATGATGTCCCCCTCTTTTGTAAAACGGATGATCTGTTCTTTCCCGTTAAAACCCAGTTTGAATAATTTGGCGGTGCCTTTTTCTATAAAATAAATTCCTCTCGGTGTTGCGCCTTCTTCGATAATCAGCTCTCCTTTTTTGTAGGAAATACTTTTCTTTTCATGACTCAGTTCTGCCAATTCTTCACTGCTGAAATGCTTAAGTATGTCGGGATTTTGGAATAAATTACAAATATTGATTGCGTTCTCTAAGATGTCGGACATGTTGATATGATTTTAGTCACCAAATTTAACTAATTTTAGTCAATTTTAATTCTGAATCTGATTAATATTAAAAAATACCAGGTTGATTTTGCCTAAAGCTTTGCTTTTGAAGAACGTAATTGATAATTAAAAAAAAAATAAATTATGAAAACGATATTTACCCTATTGATCAATTGTATTTTCCTGACAATTTTCGCTCAATCCACCGAGATCTTTGACAATTCATGGTATTTGAATCAGATCCGGATCAATGGCGTCAGTTATGACAAACCCAATCATCATGATTCGTTTTCAGACACTGCCGTCTCTTCAGCCATGATGTTTTCTTCGATTTGTGAATCAGGCGGTTTGATGGCTGTTGTTGCGGTTGACACTGTCAATCAGGAAATTAATTTTACGAACATCAGTTTTTTTGACGGTGATTGCAACCCGGGTGAGAGCACTCAATTCAAAGACAAGTTTTTTCTGTTTTTTGATGACATTCAGACCCCTGTCTCGTATTCGGTAAACACAGACAGCAATGGAGTGAAAACACTGACTTTCTCAAACAACGGAAATGTTCTGACCTTCTTCAACCAGTTGAATCTGCCGCCCGAGACTGTTCTTTCAAATACATGGCATCTTACCGATTTGATCATTGACGGCGTCAGCAATCCGCCTCCGTCCAATGAAGAGGTTCCGTATATTGATTTGGATTTTACAGAAAATGACAACATGATTTATACCACAGTTTGCGGCAGCTTGAACGGACAGGCTGATTTTTTCACAGAAAACCAATTTTTTATTCTGAATATGGAAGCAACCGCAGAAAGCTGCGGCTACGGTAATAATCCTGCATACGAATCATTGTATCTTGGTTTTTTCTGGAACAATTATTATCAAGATTTTGGATATTTGGTTGAAGATATTGGAAATGATAATTTTCAATTGACTCTGATCGATCAGTCAGGAAATCAGGCGATATACAACAGTCAATTTTTGTCAGTTGGTGATACAGAAAGTTTAATGATCAGTGTTTATCCCAATCCTGTAAAAGATAAATTGCGGATTGAAAATCCCGGTTTGCAGTTCAATTTTATCAAAGTGATCAATTCTTCCGGAAAATTGGTAATCGGACAGAAGATTTTGAACAGTTCTGACGAAATTGATTTCACCGGTCTGCCCCAGGGATTGTATGTCGTTAAATTTGAACAAAACGGAAAAGTTTTGAAAACCGAGAAGGTATTAAAAAAATGAGATAACGGTTTTTGGTTTGAATTGAGGCTGAGATTTTATAATTTTGAAAGTTAGGAAATAACTGCTTATGGAAACCGGCAAAAAGATTAGCGGCCTGCTCGAATCATTAAAAAATGGATCAAATGCAGCCTGTCTGGACAGACTTATTGAACTCTCAAAAAATTCAAAACTTTATCGGTCCGAAATTGATCGGGTGCTGAATGAATTTCATACGGGCGGCTATGAAGGTTCAAAAGACGGCTATCAGGATCTGGTTTTTGATTATCTGAACCGGGTGCTTGAAGACGGTGTGATTGAAGAAAAGGAATACACCAATGCGACTCTGCTGAAAAAGATTTTCAGAATCAAAGAAGGCGATTTTTACAAATTCAGATTTGACGAAATCAAACAAATCATTCTCAAACAGTTGTTCCGGATATACAGTGACAATCGGGTGGATGAGTTTGAGGCGGTTCACAAAGTTCAGCTCCAGGGACTGTTTGATCTGTCTTATGACCAAATGAATGATTTTTCGGTCGAAGAAGCAAAAACAGCCATCGAAAAAGGAGCGGATATTTCGGATTTGGATATTTTTCTGAAATCCAAAGATTAATTTTTCAATTCTTTTGGAATTTCACAAATCGGTATCGGATTGATTTTGTGCAGATTGGCCAGATGTCTTTTGGTGAAAATCTCAAAAACCTCTTTTTTTCTTCCTTCAAATTCATCCGAACGGTGTCCGTGTTCATACAGTTTCATCGCCCATTCCAATTCGTCATAAGTCGCACCAATCTGGTCTTCATCGCTTCTGTTGTCGCCAAACAGACCGTCGGTTGGAATCGCATTTTGAATTTCAGGAATGATATTCAGCTGTTTTGCAATTTCATAAACTTCAGATTTCATCAAATCTCCGATCGGGCTGATGTCAACACCGCCGTCGCCGTATTTTGTAAAAAATCCGACACCAAAATCTTCCACCCTGTTTCCGGTTCCTGCAACGATGTATCCATTGATTCCAGCAAAATAATACAGCGTTGCCATTCTGAGTCTTGATCGGGTATTGGCAAGTGAAAGCTGCGTTGAATAATCATTTTCTGATTTTTGAACCGAATTTTCAAACTGATCATAAACCGGACTGAGATCGACGATCCGGTTTTCGACTTTTTCAAAATTAGATTTCAGCCATTCGATATGTTTTCCGGATCTTGAAACCTGACTTTCCTCCTGATGAATCGGCATTTCAAGACACAGCAGCGGAAAACCTGTTTTTGCGCACAGCGTCGAAACCACAGCCGAATCGATACCGCCCGAAACACCGATTACAAAACCCTTTTGTCCGGATGATTTCAAATAATCTTCAAGCCAGCTGACGATATGATCTATGATTTTTTCAGTCTGCATTATATGTGTAAATTTGCGGTTTAAAAAACTTTATCAAAGATAATGAAAACAGCCCATTGGATCGGATGCCTGATAATTTTTACACTGCTTTCGTGCAAAAAAGAAGAAAACCGCTGGGTACAGCAGGAGCCTGAAACGCCGGTTGAACTGAAATTTACAGATATCAGCAAAGAATTTTTTGATACCGAAATTCCGCTCAATGTGCTCGAAGCAAAATATCCTTTCTTTTTTCAGTTTGGCGTTGAACCCGAAGTCTGGGAAAGACAGCGAAGAGATTCGGCCGAAATTGCGGTTTATGATACGGTGAACAAAGTTTTTGAAAACCGGAATTACAAAAAGGATTTGTCTCAAATGTTTGCTTATTTCAGAAAATATTTTCCAAACGATCTGGTTCCCGATGTATTCACTTATTCGTCAGGACTTCAAAATATTTATGAACGATCGGTGCTTTATGACCGAAAAAGCGGACTTCTTTTTATAGCGCTCGACGGTTTTTTGGGCAAAAACAACAGCTGGTACAAGGTGGAAAAGGTATATCCGTACATGGCTGAAAATATGAATCCCGAGAATCTGGTCCCGGCAGTCGTTCATTCGGTGGCTGAACAGATTGTTCCTTTCAATCCGAAACAGCAGGCTTTTGTCGATCTGATGGTGGACGAGGGTAAAATGCTGATCATTTCAGACGCTCTGCTTCCCGAAACTTCTGATGAATTAAAGATCGGTTTTACAAAAGAACAGCTTGATTGGGCAAAATCAAATGAGGAAGAAATCTGGAACTTTTTTGTTGAACAGAATCTGATTTTTGACACCGGAAAAGATGCGCGTGAAAAATTTCTTCAGCCGGCACCTTATTCAAAATTTGGAAACGAGATTGAAACCGATTCGCCCGGAAGAATCGGAATTTGGGTCGGCTGGCAGATTTGCAGAAAATATCTGGACGAACATCCGGAAATTTCTTTGAATGATTTTATCAATCTTGACAATCAGACGATTTTTAAAGATTCAAAATACAAACCGAATAAATAAATCAGAAAATAGTAATCAGAACAAATGAGAAAAACACAAATCACAATAGATGTAGAGCTGGACGAAAATCACATTCCCGAGAAACTGCTGTGGAATGCTGTAGACGGCGGAGTTGAAAATCAGGAAACCAAGGCGGCTCTGATGTCGGTTTGGGACGACAAAACCAAAGAAGCGCTTCGTCTCGATCTTTGGACCAAGGACATGCCGATGGATGATATGAAACAATTTTTTCATCAGATTTTTATTTCAATGGCGGATTCCTATCAACGTGCGACAAATGATGAGGAAGTTGCGGCTTTCATCATTGAATTTGCTGAAAACTTTGCATACAAAGCCGGTCTGATCGATCAGGAATGATTCAAAATTGCAGAAAATTAAAAAGCCGTTTCATCAATGATGGAACGGCTTCGATTTTCTTATTCGACCATATATTCAAGCCGGATGGTGATGCTTGCTTCTTTTTCTTTTGAATAAGTATTGAAAGTTCCGCCGTACGAATAATCTTCGTCAGAATTGGGTGCGGTAATCTGGATTACACCGGTTCTTGCGCTTTTCAATTTTCCGAGTTTTGCACCCGAATTTTCCGCAATCTTTTGAGCTCTCAATTTTGCATCTTTGGTTGCTTCTGCAATCATTTCATGTTTGACTTCAGACAGTTTGGTGTAGAAATAACTGGGTGAGGATGATGTAAATTCAATTCCGCGATTGATGATTTCTGTGATATTTCTGGACAATGCCTCAATTTTTTCAACTTCCTTGCTTTCGATCGACACCGATTGCGAAAGTTCATAGCCTGCAAAAACATCTCTTCTTCGACCGTATTCGTCTGTGATGTAGTCGGTTTTTTTTATAAGTGCTGACCGCCGAAAAAATAATCTGTTCTTTCGGAATCCCTTTTGAAATCAAATAGTCCTGTATGGTTTCCCGATCGCTTTTCAGCAATTCGTAAGCTTTTTTCAGTTCAAAATCGGTTTGTGAAAAACTGCCGCTCCAGGTGATCAGATCAGAAGTAAAAGTCTTGCTGCCCAGACCGGTTACCGCAATTGTGTTGTCAGACGAATTCCTGTTTTTGAATGCGTTTGCAAAGATTGCAATTCCGATCACAAAGCCGAGTGAAACGACGACAGCTGTGATGATAGTGGTTTTGTTCATAAGAAATTATTTAGAGAATGATGTATATAATAAAGGTGTAAACAGTTTCTCAAAGATAATAAAAAATTGAACGGCCCGAAGGCCGTTCAAAAGTTTGTGTGTGATATTTGGATTATTTCTTACATCAAACCTGAGAGCTCAAAAGCTCTGATCATTCTCGGAACACCCATTCCGCCTCCTGAGCGTGTGAAGAAATCGAGTGATAGGAAATCTTCCAGTTCTTCTTCAACTCTGTTCTTGCCGAAGAGATAAAAAAGTTTTTCGGCATATTTCCCGTTTTCGATGGTGTAGAATGCATGTCTCTGTTCAGCTGCATCGCTGCTTCTTTCTGCCGAACCGATGGTTTCGTAACCATGCATGATCAAATCCACTTTGTGCGCCAGATCGCCGGTTCTCTTCATGTTCCAGAACGGATTGGTTCTTTCGGGGAAATCCTTCAGAAATACCATCGGACCGTAATCTTCATACAGTTTCATTTCGTCTTCAGCTTCAAGAAACGAAACACCATATTCGGCTGCGGTCTGCTCATACTGTTTGTGAACATAGTTGGACGGATCTCCAAAACCGAGGTATTCTGACAGTTCCATTTCGAGCATGATCAGATCGTTCAGATCACCGTGCATTTCAAATTCAAACATCGGGAAGATTCTCTGGTGTCTCCCGACGATCGGTGTCTCTTCATTTCTGTAGCTGGTCGAAACACAGAAATATCCGGGCACATCGGGCTTTGTCAGCAGTTCGTATTCGAGCCACATCTGTCCGGTTTGCGGCAGTGGCCATACGTTTCCGCAATAATTGTAAGTTGCAATCGAGTGGGGATTTTCACAGGCTGCGAGGATGCTCAGACGGTTTTGTGTGTGCACCTCAACGAAACCTTTTTGCAAAAAAAAAGTTCTCATCTTGTTTACTACAAAAGAGAACTTCTTGGGATCAATGATTGGCGTCAATGCCAGATCATTCGCTCGGGCGACCGCGCCCTGCGGAATTACTGAATCGTACATAATTTTGTGATTTTTAAGGTTTGCATAAATTGGGGCAAAGCTATAGTGCCCGACATAACTGTGCAAATTTAGTTTTCAACAGGCTGTTGAAATTAAAGCCGGACAAGCTGAAACGCTCATCCGGTTTATGTTTTGAAAGAATGTTAAAATTTTAAACAATGGGTCCGCCAGCCAAAATATCGCTGTCGGCCAGTGTTTCGTATTTTCTGAAATTCTCTTTGAATTTGTCTGCCAGAAGTCTTGCCTTTGCATCATAAGCAGCCAGATCATCCCAGGATGATTCGACTTTCAGCACATCGTTTGAGGAAACGCCCGGACAAGTTTGCGGAACCATAAATCCAAAATACGGATCCTGACTGTATTCCACATGATCAAGTTCTCCATCGAGCGCCGCATGGATGATGGTGCGGGTATCCTTCAGACTGATTCGTTTTCCTTTTCCGTTCCATCCGGTGTTGAGCATCCAGACATTTACTCCGGTTTCAGCAACCTTATGACTGAGCATTTCTGCATATTTGGTCGGATGAAGCGGCATGAAAGGTGCGCCGAAACAGCAGGAGAAAGTTGTCTGCGGTTCGGTAACTCCGGCTTCGGTACCTGCCACTTTAGAGGTATAACCCGAAGTAAACAGATAAGCTGCCTGTGCGGGATTCAGTTTTGAAATCGGAGGCAGCACACCAAAAGCATCAAATGAAAGGAAAAATATATTTCTCGGATTTCCGCCTACTGACGGAACCGCAATATTTTCGATATAATCGATCGGATAGCTCACGCGGGTATTTTCGGTAATTGATTTTGCTTCAAAATCGACTTCGTTGGTTCCCGGTTTGAATACGCAGTTTTCAAGCAGCGAGCCTTCTCTGATCGCATTAAAGATTTCGGGTTCGCCTTCTGCAGAAAGGTTGATCACTTTTGCATAACAGCCGCCTTCAAAGTTGAAAACGATATTGTCAGCGGTCCATCCGTGTTCGTCGTCACCGATCAGTTTCCTGTGTTTGTCAGCCGACAGTGTGGTTTTTCCGGTTCCGGAAAGTCCGAAGAACAAAGCGGTGTCTCCTTTTTCGCCAATGTTGGCAGAGCAGTGCATCGGCATGGTATTTTGGAAAGTCGGCAACAGGAAATTCAGTGCAGAGAAAATACCTTTTTTGATTTCTCCGGTATAGCCGGTTCCGCCGATCAGTGCAATTTTTCTGGTGAAATTCAGGATGGCGAAGTTTCCCTGACGTGTTCCGTCGGTTTCAGGATCTGCAAGGAATGTTGGTGCGTTGATGATCAGCCAGTCGGGTTCGCCAAAGTTGTTGAGCTGTTCTTCGGTCGGTCTGATAAACATATTATATACAAACAGGTTTGACCAGGGTTTTTCGTTGATAGCCCTGATTTTGAGCTGATGTCTGCTGTCTGCGCATGCGTAAGCATCTCTTACAAACAGTTCCTTACCGCTCAGATGTTGGCAGACTTTGTCATAAAGTTTGTCAAATTTTTCGGGTTCGAATGGGATGTTGATGTCTCCCCACCAAACTGTGTTTTCGGTTATTTCATCTTTTACGATGAATCTGTCTTTGGGTGATCTCCCGGTGAATTTTCCGGTCAGTACGTTGATTGCACCTGAAGATGCGCGTTCAACCTGTTTCTTTTCAAGAGAAATTTTTGTGAGTTCTTCGGGCGACAAATTCCATTTAACATCTTCTGTCGAAATCCCGTAATTGATAAGTTTAGAATCCATTTCAGTTTATTGTTGTCTGTGAATTTTTAAAAAATAAGGACACAAAGTTAATATAAATTTATGGTTAAAGTCTTTGAATTTAATCATTTTGAGCAAAATTTAATTTTTTTGAAAACGTCAAACTCGAACCGAAATTATGTTTATCTTGCGTTTTATATGAAAGATTAAACAAAAGTTTTTACTTTTGCCAAATCAAAAACAATTAAAATAATTATTATGTCTGACATTACATCAAGAGTAAAAGCAATTATCGTTGACAAATTGGGCGTTGACGAAAGTGAAGTAACCTTGGAAGCAAGCTTTACCAATGATTTGGGAGCTGATTCTTTGGATACAGTTGAATTAATTATGGAATTCGAAAAAGAATTTGATATTCAGATTCCGGATGACCAGGCAGAGAAAATCTCAACCGTAGGACAAGCTGTTCAGTACATTGAGGATTTGAATAAATAATTCTTTTCAATTGTTTTCCAGTCTATGGAATTAAAAAGAGTTGTAGTAACAGGAATAGGTGCAATTACGCCCATCGGCAACAGCTTCCCGGAGTACTGGGATGCTTTGGTTAATGGAGTCAGCGGAGCTGCACCCATTACCCTGTTTGATGCCGATCAGTTCAAGACCCAGTTTGCATGTGAAGTGAAGAACTTCAACCCTGAAGATTTTTTTGACCGCAAAGAGGCCAGAAAGATGGACAGATGCGGACAGCTCGGTATCGTTGCAGCTCGTGAAGCCGTTGTCCACAGCGGATTGACCGAATCAAACGTCAACAAAGAAAGAGTTGGCGTGATATGGGGATCCGGTATCGGCGGCATCAGGACATTTGAAGAAGAAGTATCCAACTTTGCGACCGGAAACGGTACGCCGAGATTTAATCCTTTCTTTATTCCAAAAATGATTGCCGATATCACACCGGGACTCATCTCAATGGAATTCGGGTTTATGGGACCCAATTACACCACTGTCTCAGCCTGCGCATCTTCGACCAACGCACTGATTGACTCACTGATGCTGATTCGTCTGGGTAAAGCTGATGCGATTGTCACGGGCGGTTCAGAAGCAGCTGTTACTGCTGCGAGCATCGGCGGATTCAATGCAATGCACGCGCTGTCGGTCAGAAATGACGATCCCAAAACAGCATCACGACCTTTTGACAAAGATCGTGATGGTTTTGTTATGGGGGAGGGCGCTGCCTCAGTCATACTCGAGGAATATGAACATGCAAAAGCCAGAGGTGCAAAAATTTATGCAGAATTTATCGGTGGCGGCCTTTCTGCCGATGCTTATCATCTGACTGCGCCCCATCCGGAAGGGCTGGGTGCGTTCAATGTGATGAAAAATTGCATTTCGGATTCCGGAATCAAACTGGAAGAAGTCAACCATATCAATATGCACGGAACTTCCACACCGCTTGGTGATATTGCGGAATCAAAGGCAATACTGAAATTGTTTGGTGAACACACCTACAATATTCAGATCAATTCCACCAAATCAATGACAGGACATTTGCTGGGTGCTGCGGGAGCTATAGAATCGGTCGCAGTCATTGGTTCAATTATTCACAATACAGTACCGCCGACCATCAATCATTTTACATATGATGAAAACCTTGATCCGCGTGTTAACTATACCTTCAACAAGGCTGTCGAACGCGAAGTCAATGTTGCAATGAGCAACACCTTTGGTTTTGGAGGCCACAATGCATGTGTTGTGTTCAGAAAAATGCCATAGTATGTCCTTTTGGCAGGAAATTAAAAAAAAACTTTTCAAAGATACCCGCAAAAAACAATCGGCTGAAATTTCTGATCTCAAAACCTATCTGACCGAAATATTCGGAATCAAACCCGGAAATATGAAATATTATGAAAGGGCGTTTATCCATCGTTCGGCTCAGGTGAAGGATGATGAAGGAAATGATGTGAATTTTGAAAGACTTGAATTTCTGGGAGATGCGGTACTCGGACTGATCGTCGCCGTATTTATCTTTAGGGAAGCACCCAACAAACAGGAAGGCTATCTGACCAAAATGAGATCGAAACTGGTTTCGAGACATCAGCTGAATGTTTTGGGCAAACAGCTGGGATTGGCAAAAAGACTGCATCCGGCGGGGAATCCCAATCTGGGCGAAGACATCAACGGAAATCTGATCGAAGCACTGATCGGTGCACTCTATCTCGACAAAGGCTTTGACTTTACAGCTGATTTTATTTTCAAAAATTTTATCGAAAAAAACATCAACCTCGAAAAACTCGAAAGATCGATTGCGAGTTACAAAAGCCAGATACTTGAATGGGCTCAAAAAACAAAAAATAAAATTAGTTTTAATACCTTTGAAGAAGAAGAAAGCGAAGAAGACCTGACTCTTTTTATATCGGTGGTGAGACTAAACGAAGATGTGATTTCAAAAGGCAGGGGAACTTCAAAGAAAAGGGCCGAAGAAAATGCAGCAAGAAGGGCGTATATTTCGCTGCATCGGGAAATAGAAAACACAATTTTATAGACATTGAAAACTATACTGTTTGATCCTGAAGATCTGATCGATTTCGAACTGTACGGATTGATCACATCTTACAACGATTCACCTCAGCTGGTCTATCATTTGAACAGGTTTTTTGAAACCCGGTTTGAAAGATGCAATGATCTGGATGTTGTAATAGACGGTCATCTGACTTACTTTCCGGTTTTTGAATGGGAAGATCCGGCGACCGGAGATTATTACAATATCATTAAAAATGTGGCCTATACCGTAAATCAGAAAAACAGCGGAAACAGCCTGTCCAATTTGTTTGATCTGACACCTGCGCTGATCAGCCGATTCAAGGAATATAATTTTCTGATGAAAGTAACCGGAGACGGATTTTCGGAACTTCGGATTTTCGAAAATTCATTTATTCAAAAAATCAGCAGGCTGAAAACCGATAAAGTAAAATCGATTGAAAGATTGATTTTTTAATTTTAATTAAAAGAATAAGATTATGATGTATTACAATCCAAAATATCTGAAAAAAACAAAGATTGTCGCCACACTCGGTCCGGCAACAGACGACGAAGAAATTCTGAGACTGATGATGGATCGGGGAGCCGATGTCTTCAGAATCAATTTTTCGCATGCCAATTATGAAGATGTGGAGCGAAAAATCAAGATGGTTCATTCGCTGAATGAAAAATACGGTTACAACACCGCAATCATTGCGGATCTTCAGGGGCCAAAGCTCAGAATCGGAGAGATGGAAGACGATGTCGAAATTGCACCCGGTGATGTGCTGACGTTTACCAACCAGAAAATTATTGGAAACAAAGAAAGGGTTTATATGAATTACACCCAGTTTCCGTCTGATGTTGAAAAAGGCGAAATCATTATGGTTGATGACGGGAAGATTATTCTCAAAGTCTTAAAAACCAATAAAAAGGATGAAGTCAAAGCTGAAGTAATTCAGGGCGGACCGCTGCGTTCAAAAAAAGGAGTGAATCTGCCAAACACACGAATTTCACTTCCGTCAATGACCGAAAAAGATATTCAGGATGCAAAATTTGCAATCTCACAACAGGTGGACTGGATCGCACTTTCATTTGTCAGAAAACCGAATGATGTCAGAGAGCTGAAGAAAATTATTGAAGAAAATGCTGATTTTAAAATCCCGGTGATTGCAAAAATTGAAAAACCGGAAGCTTTGGGAAATATCGATGAAATCATCAAAGAAGTTGACGGGCTGATGGTTGCAAGAGGTGACCTCGGTGTTGAAATGCCGATTGAACAGGTGCCGAAACATCAGAAAATGCTGATCAGAAAAGCAAAACTGAACCGGATTCCGGTGATTGTTGCAACCCAGATGATGGAGAGCATGATCGAAAGTCTGACACCGACCCGAGCAGAAGTAAACGATGTGGCAAATGCGGTTTATGACGGCGCGGATGCGGTGATGCTCAGCGGCGAAACCTCGGTCGGAAAACATCCGTTGGAAGTGATTGAAACCATGACCCGAATTCTTCAGGGCGTTGAAGATTCTGATCTGATCAAAGTTCCTTCGCCAAAACCAAAAGATAAAAATGACCGTTTCATCACCAAAGTCGTTTGTTATGATGCTGCGAAAATGGTTGCCACGGCAGGTGCAAAAGCAATTTCGCTTTTGACCTATTCGGGTTATACCGCTTTTCAGATTTCGTCCTACCGTCCGCTTGCACACATACTGGTTTATACACCGAACAAAAGAATTGTTCGCGAACTGAATTTGCTGTGGGGTGTAAAAGCGATGTATTTTGATCCGGGCGAACAGAGTACGGATGCTACCGTAATCCAGGTCAACAGGATGGCGGTTGACAACGGTCTGGTCGATTGGGGAGATTATGTGATCAATCTGAATGCGATGCCGGTTTTCCAAAGAGGAATGACAAATACCGTCAGACTGACCACCATTTAATCATTACGAAAAAAAATAATCGGTCTCGTGGAACACAGGTTTCACGAGACCGATTTTTATTGATCTGAAAACTGATTTTCAGATTATCTGATGATCACTTTCTTTCTGATCAGATGTCTTTCCGATTTGATGGTCACTACATAAATTCCTTTTGGAAGATTTGAAAAATCAAGATCGGTTTGGTGGTCTATTCTGTTGAATGACTGATTTTTAACCAGCTTTCCTGACATATTTTGAACACTCATAACTGCAGGTTCATCGATCAGCGTATTCAGTTTGGCTTTCCCGTTTACAATCGGATTTGGATAAATCATCGATTGGCTGTCGTCAACCGTTATATCGTTAACACCCAGACTTGATTCTGTAACCGGTGATCTCCAAACGCCTCTTCCGTAGGTTGAAACAATCACATGCCCCTCAACTGTATTGATTTCCAGGTCGGTAATCCTTGCATTTGGAAGATTGTTGTTGAACAGCTGCCATTCGCTCAGGGTGTCGTCAATGTACCAAACCGCATTTCTGGTTCCTACATATACCGTATTGTTCGGACTTCCCCTCTGATGAGCAACCACGTACTTTGTCTGATCGGTTGGCAGATTGTGAGTGATATTATCCCAGGTCTGACCGCTGTCTGTTGATTTGAAAACTGCGCCGACAGTGGTAACATAGACAATCGAAGGATTGTCCTGATTGAAATCTGTATTGGTGATATTCCCTTTCCATCCGCCTGTCGGATTCGGAAGCTGTGTGAATGTCAGCGGATAGCTGGTCTGACCTTCAGAAATAAATATTTTCTGGTAAGTTCCCACCAAAAGTCTTTTGTCATCTGTAGGATCTACTCTGATGTAATCAAGCTTCGGACTGAAAGTATTGGTGGAAGAATCCTGGAAAGTACTTCCCGATAAACGATACAGTTTAGAAAATCCCGCATACATAATACCGGTTCCTGAAAACTCAAGAGGCGTCACCCAATTTCCGCCACCCGAAGGGCCCGAAGTCACATACTGACCGTCTCCACCCGGATTTCCTGCATTGAATCTGTACAGATACAATCCGTTTTGGATAAAGCCGTAGTACATATTTGAGTTGGCAGGGTTGATTCCTGCATCCATACCGTCAGCACCGTAGAAATTTTTCCAGTCATTGTTAACAAAAGCATAACCTCCGTTGTCCTGAAGACCGCCCACGATTTTTGAAGAAGTTTCCGGCGCAACATCTATTCGATAAAACTGCCCGATGTTCAGACCGTTTTTGGTTTTGTCCGAGAAATTTACACCATTGTCTGAAGAAACATAAATTCCGCCATCGGTTCCTGCATAAAGTTTGTCGTTGAAAAACTTCAGATCGTGAATATCCGCATGCGTATAATTCGGCGCATCCGGTTGGCTCCATTCTGCACCTCTTGTAAAGCTTGTTCCTCCGTCGGTAGATTTCCAAACGTTCAGCGTACCTGTAAAAAGCAATTCCGGATCTGTATCAGAAACAGCAAGCGCCAGGTCAAACCATGACTGCTGGCTGCCGTCAAAAATATCGGTGGTATTGTTTCTGACCTGGAAGGTCGCACCGCTGTCGGTCGATCGGTCAAGTGTTTTGAATGAATAATTCTGATTGGACACCAGCACATACAGATAATCCGGATTGGCAGCAGTCACATCGATTGCGGTTCTCTGTGCTGAAGTATAAGAATTAATTTCTGTAAAGTTTACTCCGCCGTCTGTTGATTTATGAATAGAAACTCTGTAAGGAGAAGATTTTTGTTCAACGATATAAACCGTATTCGGATCTCCGGGTTTCAATCTGATTTCTTTGATATTTCCGGTAACAGTCTTAGTCCAGCTTGTACCCGCGTTGGTAGTTTTAAACAATCCCTGTGAACTTACAGCCCACAGCACATTTGAGTTGGTTGGATGCATATAGATTTCACCCATCAGCGCATTGTTTCCGGTAACAGTCGTTCCGGTCGGATTCCAGCTGACACCTCCGTCAGTTGATTTGTAAACGCCGATACTGTAACTGTCTGCGGCATCTTCATCTCCTGTAGTGATATAAATAATATTTGAATTGCTGTAATCAACAGCAATTCCTGAAACCCCGATTGAAGGCAGATACAATGTAAGTGCTGTCCAGGTATCTCCGTGATCGTTTGAAACCCACAAACCGCCATCCGGTGTGCCCACATACAGTTTATTCGGATTATTCGGATCAACCAGACTCACATTGACACGACCCTGACCTGCGCTCCACGAACCCTGATTGGTGTGGGTGAATGGCCCAAGCGGCATCCAGTCACTGTCATCATCCATTTCATGAGCTGCATATTTCAGATCCATGATGTTGTTCCAGCTTTGTGCAAGTTCCCACGCGGAAGGAAGTGTTCCGTCAGGCTTGACTTCATGCTTCCAAAGTTCCATCCAGCGCTGCAGCTGTTTGTATCCGCTTCCTCTGATCGTATGGTCTTTGCCGACCCAGTATGCATTATAGGCATCGACATGATCCTGATACTTGTCAGAATTCACTTCAAGTCCTACCGGGCTGGGTGAAATCAGTTTTGAATCCTGGCTCCAAACCGCAATGGTGAACAATAATAAAAAGGTGATAGACAGTTTAATCCTCATCGTTTTTTGTTTTACTGGTTAATAATTATATAAGGGTAAAAATACAAAAATAATCCCGTATGGTCACTGCTAAAATTCTCAACCAATTATATTTGTCAATTATATAATAATTATGAAAACACAACTTACACTCTTCTTTCTGACAGTCGGCTTTTTTTGTTTCAGCCAGACAATATTGAACAAAGAGGACAGCAGCCCTGTAGCAGGAGCCGAAGTGATCTCCGGAAACCAAAGTTCAATAACTGACGAAAACGGAAATTTCAGTCTTGAATTTGAAAAAGGGAAGGAAATTCTGGTCAGAGTCTCAGGTTATCCCGAAGTGAAAGCATCAATTTCAGATTTCAAAAACGGGATTTATTATTATGATTTTGCAGCAGTTGAATTGGAAACGATTGTGATTTCGCCTTCAAGATGGAAAGGAAATAAAATCGACACAGGACATAAAACCGATGTTTACTCGAAATCTACGGTCGAAATCAATAACCCGATGACGATGGCAGACCTGCTGGGTACCAACAATGATATATTTATTCAAAAAAGCCAGCTCGGAGGGGGAAGTCCGATGATCAGAGGATTTGCTGCAAATCGCCTGCTGATAACCGTTGACGGTGTCAGAATGAACTCTGCAGTATTCAGAAGCGGTAACATTCAGAATGTAATTTCTCTTGATGCAAATTCAATCGAAAGGGCAGAAGTGATGCTCGGCCCGGGTTCTTTGCTGTACGGAAGTGATGCAATCGGCGGTGTGATGAATTTTTATATGCTCAGCCCGAAATTCTCAAAATCAGACAAAATTGAAATCAACGGTTCGGGTATGATCCGCTATGCTTCGGCAGCCAATGAGAATACGGTTCATTTTGATTTCAACATTGGCGGAAAGAAATTTGCTTCTGCCACTGCATTCAGCTACAATAATTTTTCTGATATGAAAATGGGAAAACACGGGCCTGATGAATATCTGACACCGCATTATCCGATTCGTCAGGGTGATGAGGACATCATGGCTGACAATCCTGATCCGAGAAAGCAGCTTTTTACCGGTTATGACCAATACAATTTCATCCAAAAATTCAGATACAAACCCAATGACAATTGGGATCTGAATTACGGACTTCATTATTCGACCACTTCAAATGTGCCGAGATATGACCGTTATATTATTTATAAAAATGACATTCTGAAAACGGCCGAATGGTATTACGGACCGCAGAGATGGATGATGAACAGCCTGAGCATTGAAAATTCGGCAGCGAATAAATTTCACACAAAAGCAAAACTGATTCTTGCCTATCAGCATTTTGAAGAAAGCAGACATTCAAGAGATTTTGGAAAACCAAACCGAACCAATCAGAATGAAAAAGTGGATGTGTTTTCGTTAAATTTGGATTTGTACAAAAATTTTAATCCGCAGCATACCCTGTTTTATGGGGTTGAAGGACTCTTCAACAAAGTTCATTCTTTAGGAACTGCCTATAATCTGGTTACCGGCGAAGTCAGTCCCGATGTATCGAGATATCCCAACGGATCCACCTGGGATTCATACAGCATCTATGCTTCACACGAATACAAACCGAGTTCAAAAGTAACACTTCAGGGTGGTTTGAGATATTCCTATGTGTCGGGAAAATCAAAATTCTCAAATGAATTTTTTGATTTTCCGTTTGACAAAGCCGATATCAAAACCGGAAGTCTGACCGGAAATCTGGGTGTAAATTTTCATCCGTATCAAAATACAGATTTGAGAGCGATGTTTTCCACCGGTTTCAGAGCACCGAATATTGATGATATCGGAAAAATTTTTGAATCCGGTCCGGGGGAAGTAGTGATTCCAAATCCTGATTTGAAAGGCGAATATGCTTATTCGGGCGAGATTGGAGCAGTTCAGAAAATTGGTGAATTTGCAATGCTCGATGTGTCGGTTTATTATATCGATCTGAAAAATGCAATGGTCAAAAGAGATTTTCAGCTCAACGGTCAGGATTCGGTCATTTACAACGGCGAACCAAGTCAGGTTTTGGCAATTCAAAATGCTGCAAAGGCTTACTCATACGGTATTGAAGCAAAGCTCGATTTTTATCTGACCAGCAGATGGAGTCTGAAAAATGCGGTCAATTTTCAGAAAGGAAAAGAAGAACTCGACAATGGCGACAAAGCACCGCTTCGGCATGTGGCACCGCTGATGATCAGAAGCGGTTTGAATTACAAAATGGATAAATTCAGAGGAGAGTTTTATTTTCTGTATAACGGAAAATTTAATTTTGATGATCTGGGCCCTTCAGAACAGTCAAAAGATTATATGTATGCAATCGGCAAAGATGGAAACCCTTATCTGCCAAGCTGGTACACCATCAATCTGAAAGGAGTTTATGACATCAGTGAGAATCTGGCGGTTTCTGCCGGCTGGGAAAATATCACCAATCAGAGATACCGTCCGTATTCGTCAGGTCTGGTTGCACCGGGCAGCAATATGATTTTCTCTGTCAGATACAATTTCTAATTTGGTTTAATTAAGTATTTTTGCAGTCAAATTCGTTTTGAAATGATTGATCAGATCAGAAAATATATAGAAGAAGCAAAAGGTTTTTCAACAAATTCATCAGCTGAAATTGAAGAATTCAGAATCAAATTTCTTGGTAAAAAAGGAATACTGAATGATTTGTTTGCTCATTTCAAAACGGTTCCAAACGAACAGAAAAAGGAATTTGGCCAGGTGGTGAACGAACTCAAAAATCTGGTCAACGATAAAGTAAATACGCTGAAAGAAGCGCTGGAAGGTTCTTCCGAAGTCACTTCGGGAATCGATCTGACCCGACCGGGAGAGAATTTTGAAATCGGTTCCAGACATCCGATTAACAGTGTGAAAAACAGGATCGTTGAGATTTTTTCAAGAATTGGTTTTACACTGTCCGACGGACCCGAAATCGAAGACGACTGGCATAACTTTACTGCCTTAAACCTTCCAGAACACCATCCAGCACGCGATATGCAGGATACATTTTTCATAGAAAAAGAACCGGATGTGGTACTGAGAACGCATACTTCTTCGGTTCAAATCCGATATATGGAAGAAAATAAACCGCCCATGCGGATTTTATCGCCCGGACGAGTTTATCGAAACGAAGCGATTTCTTCCCGTTCGCACATGATGTTCCATCAGATCGAGGGGCTTTACATTGACAAAGATGTTTCTTTTGCCGATTTGCGTCAGACCTTGAGTTATTTTACCGAAGCGCTTTTCGGGAAATCAAAAATTCGCTTGCGTCCTTCTTATTTTCCGTTTACTGAGCCGAGCGCTGAGGTAGATGTGTATTGGGGATTAGAAACCGAAACCGATTACCGGATGACCAAAGGAACCGGTTGGTTGGAAATTATGGGTTGCGGAATGGTCGATCCCAATGTGTTGAAAAACGTAAATATAGATCCGGAAGAATATACCGGTTTCGCCTTTGGAATGGGAATCGAACGAATTGCTTTGTTGTTGTATCAAATCGGTGATATCCGTATGTACACCGAAAATGATTTGCGATTTTTGGAGCAGTTTAAGTCGGAGTTGTTTTAATTAAAAACTTTTTCAGCCCTAACAGGGTTTATTATGAGTTTGCTAAAATTAGAATTAAGCCTAACTTTCGATTATAATCTGAATAGTATTTTGGCTTAATAAGTATGTGGTTAATCCAACTTATCAGATAATTTATCCAAAAGTATCATCAGTTTTGCGTTTTGTTCCTGCAAATTTGAAATTGTTTCTTTATAGAATGTCCGTTCTTCTTCTGTAACTGCGTAATTGTTTTGGATATAACCGACATTATGGTTGTTGTTGTTATTCATAATATTGAAAGTATCTTGAGGAAGGAGTGTATAAATAGGTGTTTCCAACTTTTCTGCAACGGAAACAATGAATTCCCATTTAGGAGATATTTTATCATTTTCTATATCTGATAATACACTTTGTGAAACACCGAGCTCTGAAGCTAATTTTTCCTGCTTCCAGTTTTTCAAACGGCGTTGTGTTGCTATACGCTTTCCAATACTTTTCATAAAGTAAAAGTATCAAAATATCTTAAAATTAACACATATTTGCTATAAAATATCTTCCTATCCAATATTTTATCATGCTATTTTATTGGAAATGATAGTTCTGAAGTGGATTTTTGTGAAAATCTAAAGCTTAACCTAATGACCAGCCAACTACAACTATACAAATACAAAAGTTTAAAAGGGGACGGATTTAAACATTTTGTAGATATAATACTAAATGAAAGACTTTACGCATCCAATTATCGGAATTTGAGAGAAAATGGGAATGATAAGAAAGAAGGTGCGTATTACTTTTCAATCACAGACGAAAAAATCAAGGATATTTTTGTAAAAGAAGTTTTAGATCAAAAAAGTAGGATAAAGATTTGTTGTCTATCCAAAGATGGAAATAGCGATGAGATGTGGAAGGAGTATGCGGATAATTATTCAGGAGTATTAATAGTCGTTGAGATTAATGAAAATCGTTGTTCTCCTATAACTTATGTGGAAACATTTCCCACTATATCATATTCGGAGGAATTAAATCATAAAGATGTGGCAAAACAAATCTTATCTCATAAGCTCCAAGACTTTTGCTATGAAAAAGAAATGAGAGCCTTTACGAATGGAAATAAGTATATAAACATAAAGGTAAAAGAAGTCATTGCAGGAAGAGAAATGACAGGCGAAGAATTTGAGTTTATTAAAAAATTAGTTAATAGAATAAAGCCTGAAATACTTATCAAAAGACAAGGATATAATAATTTAAATATTTTTCTATGAAAAGAATTTGCCTTTTAATTTTTTTAGTGATATCAATACAAATGTCAGCTCAACAAGATTTTAATTCAAGTGATTTGAGACAGGTATCTCAATTGGTAGAAATGAAGTTCGTTAACAGATTAAAGGTTTTAACATATGATCAAATATTACGGTTTTTTAATTCGGTTGAAAGTGATAGAGAATTTATTGCACAATTAAATATTAATAGCAGAGGCGTTTGTGATTATTATAAAATAGATAATTATGATATCTATAATTATTACTACAAAACCATTTCTCGTGCAACATACAATAAATATTGTCGAGAATTAAATGCTCTAATGCTTTTGGATGGGGTCATATCACAATTAAAATAAGGAATGTTTACAGGTAAAGTCCAAAATTCATAAACTATGGGAAAATATCTTAGACTATTGATTTTATTAATTGGCGGAATTGCTGTCGGTCAAAGAAGTTTTTATAAAATTAACAAAGTATGTGAGTTGGATTATGATAGACAAAATAAAGTAATTGAATGCTATGATGTAACTAATGTTAGTATAACAAGAGATTATAATAACAAACATTTTGCTTTTTTTTCTGGTAATCAAAAAACGATTATTCCTTTTACTACTTGGCGTGATATCGGAGATGTTATAGGTTATTTTTATTATGAAACCTTAGTGATAACTATCGGATTAAATGATAAGAGGATCCCCTATCGTATAGTTCTTTCTGACGAAAAGAATAGAATTGGTAGAGGGTTTGAAATAGAATCTTGGCAACAGGAGTAAGTTGACTATGGAGCAGAAATACTATCTAAGAGAAAAGGGTAAAAATGTAGCCTATAGCTTAGCTGAGCTTCAAAGCAAAAAATTAAAGAAAAGTACTAAAATTTGGGTTGAAGGTTCGGCAGATTGGCAACGTTTAGATAGAATTCCAGAGTTAAATATTATTTTAGAAAGAATTCCTCCAAGAAAAAACAGATGGAGGTTTTTCTTGCTTATTGGTGCAATAGTAATCAGTATTTTAGGTGGCGTAGGTTATTATTGGTATAAATTCCTCCAAGAAAAAACTCCTGAATTGATAGAGTTAAGCTCTGAAGAGCTTTATAATAAGTATGAAAGTGCTGTTGTTTTAATTAAGCATACCTATTATTACGAAATAAAATTAGGGGATAAAATTTATTATTCTAGTTATTTTAATAATGGAGAGGCGGAATTGAAAGAAAACATATCCGATATAAGGAAAGATGTGAGTGTGGTATATGGGACTGGGTTTATCATAAATTCAAACGGAGATATCATTACAAACAGGCATTTACTTCAGGTGAATCCAACAGAAGAAGAACAGAATAGTTTTTTCAGCCAAAAAAGAGATATGGTGGAATATAGGTTAGGCCTTTATGTTGACTTGCAGCGAGAACTAGAGAATAGACTTAATGAATTACGTTATGCAGCATATTATACAAATCCAAACTCATACGAATACAGTCTTTTAGAGTATGAGTGGCAAAACTTAAAACAATCACAGGAACAAGTGACGGACTCCATACAAGTTTATGAACTTATTTTAAATGCTTTTGTAAATCCTACAAATTCTGTTTCAGTGATTTCAAATGAAGTTGAAATATTTTTCAATAAAGAAATAAATATAGATAACAAAGACGGTGTAAAATATAAAATTACTGACGTTTCAGAAAAAGAAAATGTTGATTTAGCATTATTAAGTGCCAAAAACATAAATGAATTAAGCCTTAAAAAATTTAACCACGTGGATTTGAGTTTGCTCGACTCAATTGAAATCAAGCCAAGAAGAATGAATGAACGAGTTAGGATGATTGGTTTTAACAATGGTTTAATCATAGCTGAAACGACAAATGGCATCAACTCGCAATTGACTGAGGGGAACATTAGCCAAGTAAACGACTTATATAAAATGCTGTATACAATTCCTGCTATCCAAGGATCTAGCGGCTCACCTATATTTGATAAATATGGACGAGTGGTCTCTGTTAATTTTGCCGGTTTTTTAAATACACAGAATTTCAATTATGGAATCCAAACAAAACAATTACAAGAGTATTTAGTGAAAAACAATAAAGTACATCCAAAGCTTGAGGAGGGTTCTAAAATTGATGGAACAAGAAGAAAATACTCTTCCTTAAAGGATTTCTTTAAATGGTTTAAATCTAAGTAATTACTCCAGCTTCTCATAAAAAACCAATTCATGTCCCGGAAATAACTCCGGATGAAAAATTGCTGCCAGATCTTTCAAAACCCAATCCGGACGAGCCGTTCCGGTTTCGAAATAATCATTTGCACCTTTTTCATTTGACCGTTTGTTCCAGTTGTAAACCTTTTTGTTTTTGACCGCCGCAAACCATTCGTAATTTTTATAGCTTCCGGTCAGCGATTTCAAATTTGGAAAATCACCTGCATTCAGCCAGAAATCTGCATTTGCTGCTTTTTCATAAACCGATTCAAAAGTCAGTTTCAGACTGCCGTCAGTATCATCGTCATTCCACAGATAATCGCCGCCAGCATCTTTGAAAAGTCTTGCCTGAAAACTTCTTCCGCCCGGCATATACCAGACATCGCCATAAATCTGATTGGCAAAAACAGTCGGTTTGTTTTTGTTTGAATCTTTGATTTTTGAAATGATTTCTTTGTAATTTTTTTCAATCTCGTCAAACAGTTCATCCGCTTCTTTTTTCTTACCAAACAGCCTTCCGAACACCTTTAAATATTCAGCTCTCGCCAGCGGTTCTGCCTCGTCATATTCATCGATATAAAGCAGTCTGATCCCCGAATTTTTGATTTGCTGATGATATTTTGCAAGTGTCGGACCTGAAGAAGTAACAAAGATATCGGGTTTTGAAACCAGTATTTTTTCGACAAAAATTTCATCAAAAGAGCCGATCACTTCCAGCTTATTTTGTTTGTACAATTCAATGATTTTCGGATTGAATACAAAATCGGGCTGGCTGATTCCTTTGACCGTACCGATCAGATCGAGTTCATCCAGATAACTGAGAACGGAAGTCGGAACTACCATAGCCGATTTCAGCGGAAGTTCATTTTTTGAAAATGACAGCTTCTCATTGCCCGAAAAGATAAACAGACTGTCTGCTGATTCAGTCATTTTCAACTGTTTTGAATATTTTAAAAGATTCTGATTTTCGGTTTTCGAATCGGTTTTCGGTTCATTTTTACAGCCGATCGAAAAAATCAGAATTGACAAAAGAAAGCTCAGATATTTCATTCGGCCAATTTAAGTCAAATGTCTTAAAGCTTTTGAATTCGTTCAAAAAACATATTTTTGATTAAACCGAAAGAAGTTTTATCTTTGCAGTCCAAAAATCAGGCCTCGTGGCGCAACTGAATAGCGCATCTGATTACGGCTCAGAAGGTTGCAGGTTTGAATCCTGCCGAGGTCACAAAAACCGCAATACAAATTGCGGTTTTTCTTTTTCTTCAAAACGACTTTCTGATTCTTAATTTCGCTACTTTTGTTATGTATGACTGAGTCAAATAAAATACGTCTTTTCAGGATGGTGCATATTGAGAATGTACAACATATCCTGTCAAACGGTCTGACGCTTGCCAACTCAAAAAGTGCAAACAAAAATTATATACCGATTGGAGACAACAGCCTTATTGACAGACGCGGCACCGTAACTGTTCCCAATGGAAAAAATCTCAATGAATTTCTTCCTTTTTATTTCTGGTATCGAATGCCGATGCTGTACGTTGTTCAAAAAGGCTATAATGGGGTTACTGTTCAGAATCCTGAAAATATTGTATATTGTATAACGAATATTGAGAAAATAATCCAATCGCGGCTTCCGTTTCTTTTTACGAATGGTCATGCGGTGAGTAAATTGTCCAAATTCTTTGGAAAAAATGAGGTGAATTTATTGGATGAAATAATAGATTTTGATGCAATTAAAAAGACCTTTTGGAATGATGAAGAAGACCTGGATTTAAAACGGAGAAAAGAAGCTGAATTTTTAGTGGAAGGAGATATTCCGTTGGACGTTATTTCAGGTTGGGTTGTTTATAAAGAAAAAGCGAAAGGACGATTATTGAATTTTGGAATCCAAGATAAATTAATTGCAGTTCGTGAAAATTTTTATTTTTGATTGATGATTAAGTACGTTGAAGGAAATTTACTGGAAAGTGATGCTCAGGCATTGGTGAATACCGTGAATACCGTTGGGGTTATGGGTAAAGGGATTGCTCTGCAATTCAAAAACGCTTTTCCCGAAAATTATAAAACATACAGAGAAGCATATCGGAATAAAGAATTGAGGATCGGAAAACTCTTAATCGCAACAGATAAAAATCTGATTTCAGGTGAAAAAATAATCATCAACTTCCCAACAAAAACCGATTGGCGAAAACCGTCAGAATACAGCTATATCGAGGATGGTCTGGTTGAATTGCGAAAATTTATTTTAGAGAATGATATTGAATCTGTTGCCTTACCGGCTTTGGGCGCGGGTAACGGCGGACTGGTTTGGGAAAATGTGAAAACACTGATTGAGAAATATTTAAGTGATTTGGATACTTCCGTGTTGGTGTATGAACCAAATGTCAAAATTAAAGAAACTCTGAAAAAAGAAAGGGTAAAACTGACGCCGGCTCGAGCAATGCTTTTGGCCGTTTTGTTTGATTTGGTAAGAAACGGTGAATTCGTTTCTGAATTTTCGGCTGAAAAAATAGCTTATTTCCTTCAACGTTTTGGAGCTAAAAACGCTTTTCATCTGGAATTTGAACCAAACTTCTATGGCCCGTATTCGGGCAAAGTAAGGCATTTGCTGCATTACCTGAACGGCAGCTACATTTTTGATTACAGTTCCAAAGACAAAAAACCGTTTGAAGAAATCGGTTTGGTTATGGATACCGAAAACGAAGTCTTGGATTATCTGAAAAATCAACCCAATCAAGAATATTTGGAAATTGCTGAAAAAACCAAAAACTTTTTGGACGGTTTCTATTCACCTTTTGGATTGGAATTACTTTCTACGATTGATTATATTTCCGAAAAGGAAAATACCAAAGATTCCGAAATTATAATCTCAAAGCTGAACAATTGGAGCAATCGAAAAACTGAATTATTTTCAAACCGTGATTTTATAAATATCGCTTTGGGAAGAATAAATGAGTACAATAAGTCACTGACTGTTTGAAAGAAAAGAGCGTGCTGATTTTCTGAAATTAACTTGAAATCAAATCTGAAAGCTTTAGGCTAAGCTCTTTGGGAAAGAATTGATTCCTAAATTTTTTATTGCCCTTACTTTTGAATAATTTTATTTCAGTTTTTTGAAATGCAGTAAATGACAGTTCTAATTTTTCTGCTTGCCGGTTTTTTTGTAATGATTTTTTTGTTTTTAATTTTTGTCAAAAATGAAAAAAGAAAAATGCTGATATGGCTTCAGGATAAAGAGTATATGATGTTGAATGATGTTGCATACGTTTCAAGAGAAGGTAAAAATCAACTCAATCAAATTTGTGATTTGATATTTTGTGACGGACAGATTTTCGTATTGCCGAGTATTTTTTATTTCAGGAAGTTCAAGGTTGGTTTTCAACCTTTTATTTTTTATTGGAACCCAAAGGATATAAAGCTTCTTAGCCTGGTTCTGGCAGTTTATAAAATCAGAAAAGTTGTACCTGGCGGCAAACACTTCTTTGTTGTTTTTGAATACAAAGATGCTTTTAATAAACTGAATACCAATCAGTATCAGTTTGTATTGGACGATGAAGATATTCCAAAAATATATGAAATGTATGAAAAAACCAATTGGCCAAAATGATCTGATTCGGTTTTATTTTCTGACAAATCCTGATTAAATTCGCCATCCAAAACAGAATTATGCACGCTTTAAATACAGACGAAACTTTTGACCTGGTCATTCACCGTGTCGGAAACAGCACAGCAGATGAAGGAACCCACCTGTCAAAAACACTGACTTTTTATCCGCCCGAAATGGCTGAAACGCTTTACGATTATTTCCAAAAACCATTCAGAACCGAAGAATATTTTCATTTTTTTGATGAAGAAAATTTGGATGAAAACGAGGTTTATTCTGCCGTAAAAAGAATTTTTGAAGATCCGGCACAGCTGCTCCAAAATTCTGTGAAAATTGCACAGAAACTGTATTCGGTGAGCGGAAGTTCAAAGACAGTCGGCGGTGAACTGTTTGTGGTTTATTTTCCGGATTCGCTGATCGAAGGTGAAAATGCTGCAGCAGTCGGAATTTTTAAATCTGAAATCAAAGAAAGAATACTGAAAGCAATTCCAAATCAGAACAATTATGATTTGAGTCTTGATGCCGGAATTCCGCTTTCAAAGATGGACAAAGGCTGTCTGATTTTCAATATCGAATCGGATGAAGGTTTTGTGCTTTGTTCGGTCGACAAAGGAAAAGGAGATGATTTTGGGATTTGGGCTGATGAATTTCTTGGCATAAAACAAAGAGAAGACGAGTTTTTTGATACCGAAAATACGCTCAGTCTGTGCAAAAGTTTTGTGATGGATCAGATGCCGGAAGAATTTGAGGTCAACCGCGTCGATCAGGCGGATCTGCTCAATCGTTCTGTGAATTTTTTCAAAGAATCGGATACTTTTGAAATTGAAGATTTTGCTGACAAAGTGCTGGCTCAGGAAGAATTGAAACAGAGTTTCAACAATTACAAAAACAAATTTGAAGAAGTCTATGACATCGAATTGAACGATCATTTTGACATTTCAAAAAATGCAGTGAAAAAACATGCGAGATTTTTCAAAAGCATAATCAAGCTCGATAAAAACTTTCATATTTATGTTCACGGCAACCGAAGCATGATCGAGCAGGGTGTGGATGATGAAGGCAAGAAATATTACAAATTGTACTACGATGCCGAGAATTAATCGTCAAAATTCAGTAAATTAGATTTCGAATTAAATCAGACAAAAAATGGACTCATATTATATCAAAAGCGATATAGCGGACAAAATCGCAACCGTTGAATTTTATCATCCCAAAAGCAATTCTTTTCCGAGTACACAGTTGGCAGAACTGGCTCGGGTTTTTGATGCTTTGGGAAAAAACGATGAAGTGAAGGTGATCGTTCTGAAAAGTACGGGTGACCGAGTTTTCAGTGCGGGCGCTTCGTTTGATGAACTGCTGACGATCAGCGATTTCGATAAAGGAAAGAAATTTTTTATGGGGTTTGCAAATGTGATCATGGCAATGCGTCGCTGTCCGAAATTTATTGTAGGCTGCATCGTCGGCAAGGTTGTCGGCGGAGGAGTCGGTCTGGCTGCTGCCTGTGATTATGCTTATGCGACCGAAAGTGCATCCGTACGATTGAGCGAATTGTCGATCGGTATCGGTCCGTTTGTGGTTGAACCTGCGATTACCCGAAAAATCGGAATTACAGCTTTTTCAGAAATGACAATGAATCCGACCGAGTGGAAATCTTCTGAATGGATCAGAGAAAAAGGAATGTACAATTCGGTTTTCCCGAATTCTGAAACCTGTGAAAAAGCGGCGCTCAAATTTGCAAAAGACCTGACGGTATACAGCCCTGAGGCGATGCGCGATTTGAAATCAGTTTTTTGGACAGGAACCGACGACTGGAAAGACATCATGCCAAAAAGAGCAGAAATGAGCGGTCGTCTGGTGTTGTCAGATTTCACAAAACAGACGCTTCACAAACTCAAATCAAAATAAACTGATTTCTGTAATCGGTTCAAATTCAAATCAGAATATGATTTTCAAAAACCATATCTTCGCACTATGAATTTGGTGACCGGTGCAACAGGTTTGGTCGGCAGCTGGCTGCTGCTTGAGCTTTCAAAAAGAGGAAAGCCGGTTCGTGCAATGAAAAGGAATGGTTCATCTGTTGAGCCGGTCAAAAATCTGTTTCTTGAATTTCTTGACCTTGAACATTTTGAAAAGATTGAATGGATTGATGCCGATCTGCTCGATCTGCCTTCACTTTCAAATGCGGTGAAAGGCGTCGAAACGATTTATCATACCGCTGCAAAAGTCGGTTTTGATCCGAGATACAGAAAGAAAATTTATCGGACGAATGTTTACGGAACCGAAAATCTGATCAATACCGCAGCCGAACTGTCGGTTTCCAACTTTTTGCTGGTGAGCTCAATTTCAACCTTGGATGCAGAAGCCGGAAATCAAACAATCGATGAAAACTCAAAATGGAATCCTGAGCTGCCGCATTCAGATTATGCAATTTCAAAAAGAAGAGCAGAAATGGAAGTCTATCGGACTTCTGAAGAAACGGGCATGAATATTTGCATCGTCAATCCGTCTGTGATCATCGGCAGTCTGAATTCAAGACGGTCTAGTGAAAGTCTTTTTGAAAGAGCTTTCAGAAAATCCGGTCTGACTACCGAAGGAATCACAGGTTTTGTTGATGTTCGTGATGTTGCTTTTTGTCTGGCTGAATTGGCCGAAAAAGAAATATGGAATCAGAAATTTATTTTGAATTCTGAGGATTTGAAATTTCCTGAAGTCTTTGATCTGATTAGAAAAAATCAAAATCTGAAAAAGATGACCGTACTTTCAAATGCTCAATTGAAACTGATTAAAAATCTTTCAAAACTGAGTCTGATGTTTGGCGGGCCGGGAATCACCAATGCAGCTTATTCGGCACTGACCGGAAAATCAAATTATTCAAACCGGAAAATTATGGATGTTTTGGATTTTAAATTTATTTCGGTCAAAGACTCGATTGAATTTCATTCCGAAAGATATCTGAGACTGAAATCAAAAAATTCAAATTGATCAAAATAGCTTAGTTTTGATCCGTTATTTTGAAAATATGGATGAATTCAAATCAAAATTAAACCATAAAAAATTTGAAGAACAGGGAAGCGTTTCGGCGGTCTGTCCGTCAAATATCGCATTGATCAAATATTGGGGAAAACGAGAAATTCAGATTCCGATGAATCCGTCTTTGAGTTTTACGCTCAACAAAAGCAGAACCGAAACCGAGTTGAAATTCAAACCCAATCCAACCAATGATTTCAGTCTGAAAGTTTTTTTTGAAGGAAATCATCAGCCCGATTTTGAACCCAAGATTTATTCATTTTTCAAAAGAATTGAAGATTTTGTTCCGTTTTTAAAAGATTTTGAATTTGAAATCCATACCTCAAATACATTTCCGCACAGCAGCGGTATTGCATCTTCTGCTTCCGGCATGGGTGCACTTGCGCTTTGTCTGACCGAAATTGAAAATCTTTTGGGTGCAGATCTGAATGCTGATCAAAAACTGAAGAAAGCTTCTTTTTTGGCGAGACTCGGTTCGGGCAGCGCCTGCCGTTCGGTTTATCCGGGCGTAACCGTTTGGGGAAAAACCGATTCGGTCAGCGGAAGTTCTGATTTGTATGCGATTCCTTATCCGTATAAAATTCATCCGATTTTTAAAAATTTCAGAGATACAGTGGTGCTGATCGAAGAAGGTCAGAAATCGGTTTCGAGTACAGCCGGTCACGATCTGATGAATGATCATCCCTATGCCGAAAAACGTTTTGAATCTGCCGAAGAAAATTTGAAAAAACTGATTCCGGTTTTGAAAAACGGAGATTTGGAAACTTTTGGAACCATCGTCGAACACGAAGCTTTGAGTCTGCATGCGATGATGATGACTTCACACCCTTATTATATACTGATGAAACCCGATACCATGAAACTGATTGAAAATATCTGGACATTCAGAAAACAGACTTCTGTTCCGGTATTTTTTACGTTGGATGCGGGTGCAAATGTTCATGTATTATTTCCTGAAAATCAGAGTGAAAAAGTCAGTCAATTCCTAAAAGAAAAAGCAGGAAATCACAAAATGATTGAGGATTTCACCGGTTAATTCTTCTTTTTGTATTTGGCATAATGGATGGCTGCGTTCAGTTCGTATCCGATCATGATCAGCAGTACGTTGATGTACACAAACACCATCATGATCATCACCAAACCGACCGAACCGTAGAGTACGTCATAATAATTCAGCCGTTTCACATAAAACTGAAATCCCATCAGCGTTACAAAAAACAATACGGTCGCCATCAGTGCACCGGGTGCAACGCTTCTGAATCTCTGTTTGATGTTGGTGCCGTAATAATAAAGCATGGTCAGCGAGGTGAAATAAAAGAGGGATGCCGACACAAAATTAAGAACCTGTATCATCTTCGGAACTTCCTGAAAATAACCGAATTCCTCGATATACCGCCAGGCAAAATTTGTATAATAAGTCAGAATCAGCTCTGCGATGATGAAAATTACAAAAAACAGAGTCAGCACCACAGATATAAACCGGTTCTTAATTCCCTTTCGCTGTCTTGCATATCCGTGATAAGATGCGTTGAAACCGTTGATCAGCACTGTGATTCCGTTTGAAGAAAGCAGTATGGTCAGAAAAATAAACAGCCAGCCGATGGTTCTGCCGTTTTTTCCGCCTGCGGTCTGAGAAATATAATCAATCACTTCATTTGTAATCCTTTCGGGCAGTATTCTTGGAATAAATTCAGAAAAAAGCAGCTGTCTGATTTCGTCATAAAGCGGTGCGTAGGGCAGCATGCTGAACAAAAACAGCAGAAAAGGAAACAGGCTGAAAAAAAATGCCCAGGCGACTGCGCCGACCCGAAGTCCGAAGGTGCGGTTGCTGATTCCTTTGAAAAGTATGCCCATCAGCGTGTACAGCGAAGTATCGTTGATCGATTTGAACCTGATTTTCTTTGCGGTTCTCATCAACAGATTGTCGGTCTGTTTTTTTTTCGTTTTTGAAGCTTTAGCCATACTTTTGCAATCAGTCCGATCATTCAAAAAATGAATATCATCACAATTTGTATTGGGAAAACCGACGAGAAACCAATGGAGGAGCTGATTCTGAAATATGAAAAAAGACTGCCTGCGCATTGGAATTATCAGCGGATTGAAATTCCCGACCTCAAAAATCGGAAAAACCTTTCGGAATCGCAACAAAAAGAAAAGGAAGCTGAACTGCTGCTGTCAAAAATTTCTGCATTCGATTATGTAATCCTGCTCGACGAGAAAGGAAAACAGCTGAATTCAATGCGTTTTGCCGAAGAAATTCAGGATTTGATGAATCGTTCTGTCAAACAACTGGTTTTTGTAATCGGCGGACCTTATGGTTTTTCGGAAAGTCTATACAAACGTGCTGATCGGAAGCTTTCGCTTTCAGAAATGACATTTACCCACCAGATGGTTCGTCTTTTTCTGACCGAACAGCTGTATCGTGCTTTTAGTATATTGCAGGGCAAATCTTATCATCATGAGTGATTTGAAAAATTTTTTCAAAATGATCCAAACCGGCGGAGATCCGAATTTTAAAATTTCGGTTTTGAAATCTGTTCCGGTTGCGATTTATATCGTCATCTGTATGCAATTTGTGGCTGCAATCGTCGGTCTGCCGGGTAAATATTGGCCGTCACTGCTAGACATTACGATTCCGCTTTCCTATCTGGCAGGCGGAGTTTTTGCGATCATTATGATTCTTCCGATGCTGAACATCAGTTGGGATGTGATCAAAAAACACATCATGAATCCGACCAGCATTGCACTGATTCTTTTGAGCACATTGCTGTATATTTTTCTGATTCCGTTTACAGAAATGATCGGTTCGATCGTTCCGACAGCAGGAAATTCTTTTTTGGAGGAATTGTACGAAATGTTCAAATCGGGTTTTGAAATGATGATGGATTACAAAATTGCAGGATTCATCACCGTCTGCATACTGGCACCGATTTTAGAAGAGATACTGTTTCGCGGAGTTTTGCTGCGCGGACTGCTTCAAAACGGTACTTCACCCATCATAGCAATCTTTGTCAGTTCACTGCTTTTTGGCGCTGCCCATCTGAATCCGTGGCAGTTTATCGCCGCCGGTTTTCTGGGCGCAATCTTCGGTTTTGTCTATTACCGTACCCGATCGCTTTGGCTGTGTATGTTTCTGCATGCACTGAACAACACGATTTCGTTTGTGTTTATGATCAAAGAAGGAACGCTTGAAGGCAGCGTCAGCAATTCGAATAATTTTACAAGTGTGACAGTTTTCTTTTTTCTTGCGATTATTTGCAGCTGGATGATTTATAAATTAACAAAAAACAAACCCGAATGGAGCTGATCTTTGCATCTCACAATGAAAATAAAGTCAATGAAATCAGGGCGGTTCTGCCAAAAGATATTCATCTGCTGTCGCTGAACGATATTGGTTTTCATCAGGAAATTGAAGAAAACGGAAATACGCTTGAAGAAAATTCAAGGATCAAAGCAGAAACGATTTATAAAATTTACGGAAAAAATGTTTTTGCAGACGATACCGGATTGTTTGTTGAATCGCTTGAGGGTGCACCCGGTGTGTATTCGGCACGATATGCAGGAACCGGAAATTCGGCTGACAATATTGAGAAATTATTCAAAGAATTAAAAACCAAATCAAACCGAAAAGCTTATTTCAAAACTGTGATCTGTCTGTTTTGGAAGAATGAAATTCATTTTCTTTCGGGTGAAATTCACGGTGAAATCATTGATGAAATTCGAGGTTCGGAAGGTTTTGGATATGATCCGGTTTTTGTTCCTGAAAGTTATGGACTGACATTTGCGGAAATGGATTTGAACGAGAAAAATCAGATCAGTCACAGAGCCGGGGCAGTTCAGAAATTGATTAACTTTGTGGAAAACAACTGATTTTTCTATCTTCATCAGCAAAAAGCCAAAGACGGTTTTTTGATTTGAGATTAAAAATATCTATCCGAAATGAGTTTAAAATTAACCATACTGGGTTATAATTCTGCAGTTCCAAAACGAAAAGTTGCACCGACCGCTCAGCTTTTAGAAGTTGAAAGCAGAATGTTTCTGATCGATTGCGGCGAAGGAACCCAGGTTCAGCTGAGAAAGGCAAAAGCAAAATTTTCAAGAATCAATCATATATTTATTTCACATCTTCACGGCGATCATGTCTTTGGTCTGATCGGTCTGATCAGCTCTTTTCAGCTGCTGGGAAGAGAATCACCGCTTCATATTTTTGGTCCGAAAGGGATTCAGGATTTCATCATGAATCAGCTCAGACATACCGAATCAAAGTGTACTTATGAACTGTTGTTTACAGAATTGGACAAAACCGAATCTGTAAAAATTTATGAGGATGAAAAAGTTGAGGTTTTCACCATTCCGCTTCAGCACAGGATTTACACCAACGGTTATCTGTTTCGTGAAAAACCAAAACTCAGAAAGCTGAATATAGATGCGATTCACGGTTATCCCGAAATTGAAATCTGCGATTATGAAAATCTGAGAAGAGGCAGGGATTTCAAACTCGAAAACGGAGAACTAATTCCAAATTCGAAACTGACATTTGATCCGCCAAAAACACAGTCTTATGCATTTTGTTCGGATACCTGTTATTGGCCCGAGATTGTTCCGATCATCAAAGGTGTCGATCTGCTGTATCACGAATCCACTTTTTTGAGCGATCTTCAGGAAATGGCCGACAGGACGGCACATTCCACAGCAAGAGAAGCTGCGATGATCGCCAGAGATGCAGAAGTCGGACAGTTAATTTTGGGGCATTTTTCAAACCGATACGAAGATCTTTCGGTCTTTT
Source organism: Flavobacteriia bacterium (assembly GCA_019455045.1). Lineage (GTDB taxonomy): Bacteria > Bacteroidota > Bacteroidia > Flavobacteriales > Weeksellaceae > Moheibacter. The sequence goes on along the minus strand of JACFND010000002.1, from coordinate 69,900 downwards.
TGGATGAAGCCAAACCGGTTTTTGAAAATACGATTTTGCCTGAACAGCTGGGTGTTTATGAGATTCTGCCAAAAGAGGAAACGGTCTGATTGAATTGATAAAAAACTAAAATTTAAGCCTGAAAATGAACCAAAAAATCAATGAAACACTCGGCAGAATAAAATCAGCCGCAAACAAATATCCGGTTACGATTTTGATGTCGCTGACAATGACCGCCGCTGCAATCTTTTTGATTGAAAGTGATTATGAAAACGAAGTTCAGAACTTTATTGCACTCAAAATCCTGCTTGTTTCAGCACTCGGAATTTCACTCTCATTTGGGTTGAGCATGCTGAGCCAGAGGATAAACAAATTCGGATTTTTGGCTTATCTGTGCATTCCGTTTGTGATTGGTTTTTATTTTTTGCTGCCTGCTGACGAGGATGATTTTACGGTCAAATACTTTTTTCTTTTTGCGCCATCCTATGTGCTTTCACATTTGCTGGTTGCGTTTGTGCCTTTTTTGAAATCCGAAAATTCAGAAACCGATTTTTGGGAATACAACAAAAAACTTTTTGTCAATTTCTTTCTGACTGTGGTTTTCACGGGTGTTCTATGCGGTGGTGTCGAACTGGCGATTACCGCTGTGGACAATCTGTTCAATATGGATTTTGACGGAAATATCTATCCGGATACGTTTATGTTCTTTCTGATTTTTGGCAGCACGCTGATCTTTCTGCTGTTTACGGGTGACGGTCTGAAAAAACTTGAGGAAAAATCAGATTATCCGAACGTACTCAAATTTTTCACCCAGTTTGTTCTGATTCCGCTGCTGATCATTTATGTGGTGATTCTTTATCTGTATTCGATCAAAATCCTGATCAACTGGGAACTGCCCAGAGGCTGGGTTTCCTATCTGGTGCTGGTTTATTCGATGGTCGGGATTCTCGCTCTGCTGCTGGTTCATCCGCTCAGGGGAGAGGATGCAAAGTCATGGGTGAGGATATTCGGCAAAATGTTTTATTATACTTTGATTCCGCTTCTTGTACTTCTTTTTGTTGCGATTTTCACCCGACTGCTCGAATACGGATTTACTGAAGCCAGATACTATGTGGTGCTGCTTGCATTGTGGCTGACGCTGGTGGTCGGTTATTTTGCACTGAAGAAAAATCCGGGCATTAAATTTATTCCGATATCACTTTTTGTATTTGGAATTTTCAGTCTGCTGATGCCGTTTGCAAATGCATTTTCGGTTGCAAAAAACAGTCAGAAAAATAATCTGATGAAGGTGCTGACTGAAAACAAACTGCTGAAAGACGGAAAAATTGATTTTAGCCGGGAAGTAAAAAGTGAGGTGGTTGATGAAATTTCTGATAAATTTATATTTCTTGACGAACGCGGTCAGTTGGATTATCTGCTGACATTGGTTGATGACATTCCGTCAAAAACTAAACTGTCGGGATACAGAAGCTGGAATTTCAGAAACAAATTCAGCAACATTATTTATGAGAAAGGTTCGGAATATTCAGATTATCAGTATTATACGATTGAAAATTTAAAAACCTCCTACGAAACAGAAGATTATGATTATCTGATTCCTTTTGTTGGAGAAAGCGGTAAAAAGTTTAATATCGGTGGGGATATTTTGAAAATTGACAGAGAATCAAACCAGTTCATACTGACTTTGAATGATAAATTTGAAAAAGATCTGATGCCTGAAATTAAAAAGTTTGTCGATGAAAATTCAGATTTAATAAATGACAAACAAGTTGACGATCTTTCTGTTCTGACCGATTTGGGGCCTTATCAAATCAAAGTGTTAATAGGAGACATTAGCGTAAATACCGATGGCGTCAATGAACCGAATTATCGCGTGAGTGATTTTGTGATTCTGGCTTCAAAAAAGGAATGATTCAAATCTGATTTTGACAAATTTCTTTTAATGCCTGTCTTTTAATTTTTCCGCTTTCGGTTCTTGGAAATTCTTTGATAAAATAAATTTTCCTCGGATTTTCGAATTTATCCAATACATCTTTTGGAATTGAAAGATCAAATTTTTCACCTTCAATAATCAATACCAGTTTTTCACCCAAAGTTTTGTCGGGAAGCGAACTGATGATAAATTCCTGTTGGATATAAGGTTTTATTTTTTCCTCGATCTGTTCCGGAATCAGTTTGATGCCGCCCGAATTGATCACATGGTCAAAACGACCCAGCCATTTGAAATGTTTTTGATCGATGATTTCAACCAGATCATTGGTCACGATTTCATCATCAAAATAAGGTGTCTTAATCACCAGACAATTTCTTTCGTCCTTTCTGATTTCAACCCGATTCAGACATTGAAAAGATTTTTCTGAAATTCTCTTCAGCCCGATATGGGTGATGGTTTCGGTCATTCCGTAGGATTCGTATGCATCGGTTTTTGTCTTGAGTAATTGATTCCTCAATTCATCCGACAAAGGCGCACCGCCGATCAGCAGCGTTCTGATTTTGTGAATCGAATCAAATGATTTTTCAACCTGCATCGGAGTCATCGGTACAAAATCAAACTTTGGATATTTGGTCAGATCGATTTTTGCTTTTGGTTCGGTGCAATACAATTTCAAACCGAGTTCGAATGCTCTCACAATCATCATTTTTCCCGCAATAAAATTTACCGGCATACAAAGCAAAGCTGTATTTCCGGTTTTCAAATCAAAAAATTCAGCGGTCAGTTTTGCGCTCAAACGCATTGCCGATTTTGGCAGTCTGATTTCTTTTGGCTTTCCGGTAGAACCCGAAGTATGCGCAATGACAAAATCATCTTTTGAATTCCATTCTTCCAAAAAATCAAGTATCGATTTCTGCCACTGAATTTCAGGATTCAGCGGTTCAAAATTATTTTTTGAAAAATCGAGTATTTTCATTGCTGATAGCTGACGCCCGCTTTGATTTCGGTTTCCAGATAATTGTTTGCCGGCGGAATCGGACAGTTGTAATATTTGCTGTAGGCACAATACGGATTGTACGCCAGATTGAAATCAATCAGAATTTTTCCGTTTTTGATATCAGAAATATTCAAATCCATATATCTTCCGCCTCCGTATGATGTTTCACCGCCGGTTTCATCCATAAACGGTAAAAACAATGATTCATCACCTTCTGAATGAAGCGGTTCCGACTGATACAGAGTGAGCTCAAACTGTTTTGAATCCAAAGTGAATATTGCTTTTCCGTATTCTTTGAAATATTTGATTTTGTTGGCAGAAGTCGGGAAGGGGAGTGTTTTTCCGTTTTTGATCGGTTTGAAATCAGCATTGATTCTGTATTTCAGATCGACCGGAAAAAATGTGATGCCTTTGAAAGCTGCTTTTTCATCCTCATGCAAAGGCGTAGTTTCCGGATCGTTCCATTCATCCATCAATTCCTGCTGAAAATCAGTAATCTCGGACAAAGCCAGAATTTTTTCCTTTTCATTTTTTGGCAGACTGCTCATCGAACATGACCACAAAAAAAATGATGCAAATCCAAAAAGAAATAAACTTTTATTCATGATTCAAAATTAAATAAAAAACAGTTCTTCACCGATGACTTTCAGTCTTGAATGAAAATTATTTCGAAACAAAGATCCGGTGCCCAATCCCTGCGGCATAGCGTTGTTTAGCGTATAAGTCCACTGTGCGATGGCATTCAGACCAATATTGCTTTCCAATGCAGAGGTAATCCACCAGCCCGAATTTTGTTTTTCTGCAATTTCAATCCATTCCTCACTGCCTTTCCAACCGCCAACCAGACTTGGTTTCAGAATAATGTATTGCGGCTGAATCGTTTCAATCAGTTTTTGTTTTTCGGATCGATAAAACACGCCGATCAGTTCTTCATCAAGCGCGATCGGTGTCGGCGCAGATTCACAAAGCGCTGCCATTTCCTGAATCTGTCCGGCTTTGATCGGCTGTTCGATAGAATGGATATTGAGTTCCGCCAATTCTTTCAAAACCGTTTTCGACTGTTCAAAATCAAATGCGCCGTTTGCATCGACTCTGAGTTCCAAATCCTGTTTTTTGAATTCTTTTCTGAGATTTTTAATAATTTCCTTCTCTGATTCCCAGTCTGTACCGATTTTGAGTTTGATGCATTTGAAGTTTTGGGCCAATTTTTCTTTGATCTGAGATTTCATAAATTCAACATCTCCCATCCAGATCAAACCGTTGATTCGGATTCCTTTTTTTCCTTCTGTAAATTCGGACGGAAAAAGTATCGGATTGAATTCGTCGGTAACTGATTTTTTCTCATAAACTTCTTTTCCTTTCAACACCTGCTCAAGCCCGAACTGTATGGAAGGATATTCTCTCAAATCTTCCCACCAGCCGGAGTTGTTGAAATCAAAATGCTCACAAACCGATTTCAGTTTTTGTTCATAACCGGGTTTGTCATCGGCGCTCAGACCTCTGAACAGTCCGGCTTCACCATAAAATTCGGTTTCTTTTGAATCGTTTAATCTCAGATTGATCAAAAAGGTCTCTTTTTCGGTCAGCACACCTCTCGAAGTGCCGCCCGGAATTTTGAATCTGAGGCTGTAAGATTGAAATTTCAGTTCCATAAACTGCAAAAATAAGGCTTAAAATGAGTAAGTCAGGAACTATATTTTTTATAATTTAGTCCAAAATTTAATTAAAGAAAGATGATGTATAATTTATTTTCAGTCAGATCGCTTTTTTTGGGGCTGTCTGCATTTCTGATTTTGACGGCTCAATTGGTTGCTGCGCCTTGGCAGTCAGACGGTTTTCAGTCACAATCAGAAGATTTTCAACTCCGGTCTTTGAATCTTAATCAAAAGGTTTTTACCGGAGGATTTTATTTTAAGGCAGAAACGCAAACAGCCGCTTCGACTTTTAATCTTTTCAATTCAGCTGATAAAACTTATTTTTTTGAAGATTTTTCGGTTTTGGCTCCCGAAAGCTGCTCTCAGATATTCACAGGTGATACATACAACGGTGTCGGTTTTGTGGATGCCGGATCCAATCACCTGAAGGCTGCCAATGATTTTATTGTTCCCGGCGGGACAAAATTTTCGCTTCAGACCATAAAACTTGAAGTAGTCACACTGAGCGGAATGCCGACTACTTTTGATGTTTCATTTTATAAGGACAATATGCAGGGAGTGGGCGCACAGATAGGTGCTGCCTATTATGGACTGAGTGCAAGCATTACTGAAAACGGCGTATTTGGTCAAACCGGTTATCCGCAGTGGACAGTTGAAATTACGATGCCGACTCCGATTGAATTTAACAATCCCGCTACTGAAGATGAGCATTTTTGGGTAGGAATTTCGACTGCTTTGACTACGACTTCCAATTTTGCCTATTGGGTGTCTTCACTTTATGAAACACCATCTGCAACCTATCCCACATGGCAGTCGCTCAACGGATCGATTTGGCAGGTATATGAGGATACCGGAGGTGAACATGTTGAAGGTCTTATGACCGTTTCAGGCGAATGTGACGATGCTGATCCGGCCGGAAATGAAGGCTGCACCTGGACGGTGCATGTCTGGGATGATTTCTTTGGAGATGAAGTAAGCTGGACGCTGAAAGACAGTTCGAACAATACACTGATTTCGGGCGGAAATTACAGTCTGGGTTATGACGAGACCAAAGCGGTGATTTCTGAGGGACCGCTGACTTTTTACATAGAGGCGATGGGAGCTTCAAACGACAACAAGCCGCATTATGAAGTTTCAAACGAAAACGGAGTTTTGGTTTCGGGCAGACTGAACGGCGGAACTCAGGCGACATATACAGATTTGAACTGTGATTCAGAACCTCCTGGAGAGACCTGCGAAACTGCGGTGATTGACAGTTTTCCTTTTACCGAGACTTTTGAAGACGACAGTCCTTTAAGAGACTGCTGGCTTAACGAATTTGTAAACGGTACGGTCAATTGGACCTACAGGGCGGGTGCCGGTAACGGCGGCTCTGTTCAAACTGCACACGGAGGCGCAAAAAATGCAAACTTCTCTGCAGAAACTTATGTGCAGTTTGCAACAAAACTGACTTCGCCGAGATTTGATTTTTCAGCCATGCAGAATGCAACACTGAATTTCTGGTATGCAAATCAGTCTTGGGTTGGCGATCAGAATGAATTGAGAGTTTATTACAAAGATTCTGCTGACGGCAGTTGGACAGTAATTCCGGGAGCAGTTTATACTTCAAATGCAAATGCCTGGACAGAAGTGACACTTGATTTGCCCGAATCTGCCGGAAAATCAGATTATTATATCGCTTTTGAAGGTCTGAACAACTGGGGTTACGGTGTTGTGGTTGACGATATGACTGTGGATGCCGAATTGGCACCAGAAGATCCGGGTTGTCTTGATGCGCCAAACGGTCAGTGGGGCAATTATACACCTTTCTGTACAGGAACACCCGAAATGGTTGCTGATCTGGCGTGGACCGGTGAATATTCGATTGTAAATCTGACTGCAGGTGTTGAATATACTTTCTCAAGTTCTGTAGAAACCGATTTTATCACAATTTCTGATGAAGACGGAACCGCATCTTTGGCTTACGGTCAGAGTCCGGTAGTTTTTACACCCGATACAACGGCTGCGTACAGATTCTATACGCATCTTGACGATCAGTGCAATACTGACAATTCATTCAGAGAAAGAATCATACAATGCGGAAGTCCGGTTATTATTGAAGAACCTGATTATGACTGTTTCCAGGGTGACGGCATCACCCAGTCACTGGATGATGCAATTCTGATCAGCGATTCTGATTTTGTAATGGCAGCAGATGATTATACAGTTGCAGAAGGAATCGAATTTACAATCAGACAAATTACGATGGATGTGAATCAGCTTGAAATTCCGAACAATGCAGTGTTCAATATTCGTGAAGATAATGGCGGTGTACCCGGAAACATAATTGAAACCGCTGAAATGGCACCGACCTCGTCTGTGCTTTATGCAGTTTCATTTGGAGATCCGGTTTATCATCTGACCTTTGATCTGGTTACACCGATCGTTTTGGGTGAAGGAACTTATTGGATACAGCCCGAAATGACAGCTTCAGGCGAAGGCGATGTCTGGTGGGTGGCAACTGCTGCCGGTTCGACAGGTGCGCCTGCGGTCTGGTCATTTGACAGCGGTGCAAGCTGGGAAGTGTATGATGCTGAGATCAATATGGTGTTCTTTGTTGCAGGCGACTGTGAAGAAATTCCTGAAGAAAGCGGCTGTCTGGATGCACCGTTTGGGCAGTGGGGCGATTATACGCCGGTTTGTTTCGGTTCACCTGAGGTGGTGGCTGATATTGCATGGCCGGGTGAATATTCGATCGTCCATCTGACTGCTGGTGTTGAATATACTTTCTCAAGTTCTGTAGAAACCGATTTTATCACAATTTCGGATGAAGACGGAACCGAGAGTCTAGCCTTCGGTCAAAGCCCGTTGGTTTGGACGCCTGATCAGAATGGTGCTTACAGATTCTATACCCATTTGGATGATCAGTGCAATTCGGATACGACTTTCAGAGACCGACTGATTCAGTGCGGTGATCCGATTATCATTGAAGAGCCGGATTTCAGCTGTGTATTTGGTGACGGTATCACTTCTTCATTTGACGATGCGTTTAATATTACCGAGTCAGCTGTTTACAGAGTGGCGGATGATTTCACCATCGAACCGGATATGACATTGTTGGTGAGACAGATTACCATCGATGTAAATCAGCCTGAAATTCCGGACAATGCGACCATCAATATCCGTGAAGACAATATGGGAATGCCGGGAGAAGTGCTTTATACAATTGAAAATGCAGTTCCGACCGAGGCGATTGCTTATGCATCAGCATTTGGAGATCCGATCTATCATCTGGTTTATGATGTGGACCCGAATCTGCAGATTTTACTGACTGAAGGTACTTACTGGATTGAACCCAAAATGACTGTTCCAAGCGGAACTGTGGTTTGGTGGCTCGCAACTTCTGCCAATACACAGGGGTCGCCTGCACATATGAGCGACGATGACGGAACAACCTGGAATCCGAATGATGACAATCTGGATACTGTATTCTTTGTTGCGGGTGATTGCGGTTTTGTCGGTACAAACGATATTACTGATTCAGATTTTGCGTATTGGCCAAATCCGGTGAAAGACGAACTGAATATCAGTTCCAAAAAACCGGTTGAATCTGTTTCCGTATTCAATCTTGCAGGTCAGAAGATGATTGACGGATTGAAGCTGAACAATGGCAGAATCAGTATGAAAACACTTGCTCCGGGTACTTATGTGTTCAGAGTGATGCTTGAAGGAAACAAAGTGGAAACCTTTAAGATCATTAAGAAATAAACAATTGATAATTAAATAATTACAAACAAACCCTCCTCAATTTGGAGGGTTTTGTTTTATGATAAAGTTTTGTTAAAAACTTGTTGCCTGTAATTGAATACAGTACCTTTAAGTCCTTTTTTAACACACTAGGGCTATGCTAAAACACAAAACCTCTGTCCTTTTTGCCGATACAAAGGGAAAGGGCAAGAAGACCATTCAGATACCAACCTCAATTCTGCTTCATTGGAAAAAGTATCTGCTGATAGCAGCTACAGTCTTTCTCGGTTTCGGGCTGGTGATTGCTTTTTTCATTTATGAAAATACGAGCAATTACTACACCACCATCTACAAAGAAAAACTTGCAAGGGCAAACCAGATCAAAAACGCAATCGACATCGAAAAAGCGAAACAGTCGTTTGAATCGATCAATCAGAGCATGGACCGGATCAACCGTTTTATGGAAGATCGCGGACTGACACCGCTTGACTTTGAAAATGCAGGCGGACCGGTGGAATTTGAAGTAACCGATATCAATGAAATTGCGGAACTCTATGCAGAAGACATTCAAAAGATGGAGAGTCTGATTAAAAATACACCGATCGGAAAACCGCATGAAGGCGAACAGACATCGCATTTCGGTGTCAGGCATAATCCGTTTGGCGGCGGAGGATTTGAAGGTCACAAAGGAGTCGATCTGCGCGGAGAAATCGGTGAACCAATCCGATCCACTGCAGGCGGTACGGTTGAATTTGCCGGCCGAAAAGGCGGATACGGAAACTGTGTGGTGATTCGTCACAAAAATGATTTCAAAACCCTTTACGGTCATTTGTCGGAAATTAATGTGAAAGAAGGTCAAAAAGTAAAATCGGGCGAAATTATCGGAAAATTAGGCAGTACCGGAAGAAGCACCGGACCTCATGTGCATTATGAAATCATCAGAGGCGATGAAAAAATCAATCCCCAGGAATATTTAAATCTATAAGCCATGTTTAACAAAAGTAAATCTGAAAAAAACTCGAAGAGTTTGGCCAATATGCCGATCGACACCGTGATTGCAGAAGGAATTTCAATCAAAGGAGATATCATCGGCAGCGGCGCCATCCGAATTGACGGAAAAGTCGAAGGAAATGTTGAGCTGAGCAAAGGAATCATATTGGGCGAAAAAGCCGAAATCATCGGCAAACTGAAAAGCATCGACATCATTGTTTACGGAAAACTCATCGGCGATCTTGAATGCCGTGATCTCTATATCATGGAATCCGGAAGACTCGAAGGAAATCTGACCGTCAATCGTTTCTCGGTTGAAATGGGCGGAAAATATTCGGGCAATCTCAAGATGACCGATAACGAGATCAATCTGAAACAAAAGCTGGAGGAAAAAAAGATGAAATCAGACAGCGATCATGAAACCGTCAGCAGCTGACAGCTTCAATTATTCAGCAATCAGTATAAAATAATTTTTCTTTCCTTTCTGAAGCAGTATGTATTTTTCAGAAATCAGATCTGATTTTGAAATGGTATAATCTTCAGAAACTTTTTCTTTGTTGACAGAAATTGAATTGGC
>JACFND010000002.1:14809-59943 GCA_019455045.1 Flavobacteriia bacterium | reverse complement strand
TTGAAATGGTATAATCTTCAGAAACTTTTTCTTTGTTGACAGAAATTGAATTGGCTTTCAGATCTCTTCTTGCTTCACCTTTTGAACTCAAAAATCCGCTGCTGTCCGTCAAAGCATCCACTATATTGATTCCGTTTTCCAAGTCTGAGACTGAAATATTGGCCTGAGGAACACCTTCAAAAACCGCCAGAAAAGTAGCTGCATTCAATGATTTCAAATCTTCGGCAGTTGATTTTCCGAACAAAACTTCTGAAGCTTTAATCGCATTTTCAAGCTCTTCTTTGCCGTGAACCATTTTGGTTACTTCTTCTGCAAGTCTTTTCTGCAATTGTCTCAAATGAGGCTCTGACTTGTGCTTTTCAACCAATTCAGTGATTTCATTCTGAGTCAGGAAAGTATAGATTTTAATGTATTTCTCTGAATCTTCATCAGACTGATTCAGCCAAAACTGATAAAATTTATAAGGAGAAGTTCTGTTTTTGTCGAGCCAGATATTTTCACCGCCTTCGCTTTTTCCAAACTTATTTCCGTCGGCTTTTGTAGTCAGCGGACAGGTAAATGCAAATGCTTCACCCTGAACGGTTCTTCTGATCAGTTCGGTTCCTGTTGTGATATTTCCCCACTGGTCAGAACCGCCAAACTGAAGTTTTACGCCCAGGTTTTTGTACAAATGCAGAAAATCATAGCCCTGCATCAGCTGATAGGTAAATTCGGTAAACGACATGCCTACAGCAGAATCGGCGCTCAGTCTTTTTTTGACCGAATCTTTTGCCATCATATAATTGACGGTGATGTGTTTGCCCACATTTCTTGCAAAATCAAGAAATGTAAAATCCTTCATCCAGTTGTAATTGTTGACCAGCAGAGCAGCATTTGGTTTTGATTCGTCAAAATCCAGAAATCTTTCCAACTGCGAACGGATACCGTCAACATACAGATTCAAAGTCTGAACATCCAGCAGATTTCTTTCCTGAGATTTTCCGGTCGGATCACCGATCATTCCGGTTGCACCGCCGACCAAAGCGATCGGTTTGTGACCGTGACGCTGAAGATGCATCAGCAGAAGAATCGGCACCAGACTGCCCACATGGAGCGAATCTGCGGTCGGATCAAATCCGCAATAGGCCGAAGTCATTTCTTTTTCAAGCTGTTCTTCAGTTCCGGGCATAATGTTGTGAATCATACCTCTCCATTGCAATTCTTCTATCAGTCCGCTCATCTTTAATTTGTTTTGGGCTGCAAAGATAAGCACACTGAAACGATTATTAAAGCGCTAAAATCAGAAACTGTATTTAAAATTCCCAATCGTATTCAGAATCTTATTATATTGGATTCGAATTTCAGAAAGGAATGGATAAAGTCTTATACAAGGATGAAAGTTTTGTCTGGTATGATTTGAAAAATCCGGACAAAGCCGGAATGGAAGAATACATGAACCGATTTAATCTGAGTTCTCTGACCATTCAGGATGCGATAGAGGCAGAACATCTTCCAAAATACGAAAACAACGACAATTTTGATTTTTTACTGATCCGTTTTTACAGCCGTGACAAAAGATCGTATTCGTTTGTAATCCGTGAATTCAGTCACAAGATCGGAATTTTTTTCGGTAATGATTTTCTGATTACGGTCCATCAGAAAGAGGTTCCTTTTTGGGACAAAATTCTTTCAAAACTTCAGTCCGAAAACCCGAAACATCAGTGGACACCCAGACGGCTTTATCATGAAATTTTGAGAGAGGCATTGAATACCTATCTTGAGCCTGCAGAGAATATTGCAAAAAAAATTGAAGAATACGAAAAATCACTTTTGGACGACGAAAGAGAAATCAAACAAAAACTCAAACAGCTTTATCAGCTGAAAAGAGAAGCCGATGCCTGCAAAACCCTGATGATGCGTACACACGAAACCCTGAATGAATACAAGCATCAGGCAAAACACAAATCTGCATTTCTCGATCTGATCGAACTCAATCAGAAACTGCTGCATCTGCATACCCAGAATTCAAACGATCTTCAAAATCTTTTTACACTGACGATTTCAATTTCTGATCTTCGTTCAAACGAAATCATGAAGATTCTGACCGTCTTTTCGGCATTCTTTCTGCCACTGACCTTTATCGTCGGTGTGTACGGAATGAACTTCAGCTATATGCCCGAACTCGATTACAAATGGGCTTATTTTGTCGTTCTGGCGGTGATGTTTGTTATCGTTGCAGTCATATTTTTCTGGTTCAGAAGGAAAAAATTTCTTTGAGCCGATATTTTTCAATTCCAATTTAGTTAAATGAATTAATCCATGTCATTAAAAAAAATTACAAACCTGATTCTGTCAAAGACCCAGTGGAACAATGTTATTTTTGAAACCGGCAATCTGAAAGGAAAAGTCATTCAGGGGCTTGATTTCAAACATGATGACATTGACTGGTCAAAAATAAATGTAAAGGGAGCAACCTTTTTGGGCTGTAAATTAAAAAAGGAAGATGCGATCCATCTGATCAGCAGCGGAGCAGTGGTTTATCCAAGATTTTCAAAACTGCCGTACAAACCGCATCGGTCGGATCTTTATTCCTGGCAGGAACTGCTTGAACCGGTTTCTGAAGATTCGAGAAATACGGTCGATCTGAAAATTTACAATCATTTTTTGCAGACCAAAAACAATCCGCCGATGGATGAGGCGATGGCACAGCGGATTCATGATTATTCGATCGATGTGGCGCTCAGAAACATTATCGAATATGACGAATCGGGGATGACCCAAAAAAAGATTGTCGGTTTTATGGGCGGACATTCAGCACGAAGAGGTTCAGAATTTTATACAAAGGTTGCAATTGCAGCCAGACAGTTTTCAGAGCTTGGTTATTTTGTAGCGACCGGCGGCGGACCCGGCATTATGGAAGCTGCAAATCTGGGTGCTTATTTCGGAAAATACAGCGAGGAAGATCTGATTGATGCGATTACCGAATTGTCAGATCTCTGTTATGATGAGGAGGGACAGCTCGATTATCTCTGTCCGAATTATTTTGACCGGGCAAGGTCTGTGCTCAAAAAATATCCGGACGGAAACGAAAGTCTGGCCATTCCGACCTGGTTTTACGGACATGAACCGTCCAATCCTTTTGCCTGTCATATTGCAAAATATTTTTCAAACAGCATACGCGAAGATACTTTGCTTACCATCTGTCTTTACGGAATCATTTATGCACCGGGCAGTGCGGGCACGACTCAGGAAATCTTTCAGGAGGCTGCACAAAACCATTACGGAACTTCGGGTTTTTACAGTCCGATGGTCTTTCTCGGAAAAAAGAGATATACCGAGGATACTGCGCTTTATTCGGTATTGCATCAGCTTTCTGTCGGCAAAAAATACAAGGAATTGCTGTATCTGACCGACGATCCTGATCTGGCTGTCAACTTCATAGAAAATAATCCACCGATAAAAGCCTGAAATTTTGTGAATGTATAAATAGTTCGTATATTTGCAGTCCAAATCGCGAGGTGGAGCAGTAGGTAGCTCGTCGGGCTCATAACCCGAAGGTCACAGGTTCGAGTCCTGTCCTCGCTACAGAGTTAAAGAGAATCAGTAATTTGATTCTCTTTTTTTATTCAGATGGTTCGTCATTGCACATTTCCGCTGCGGAGGACACGGTTCTAGTCAAGTTCACTCAGCAAAGCATTGGAGAATCGGTAATTTAATTTCTCTTTCAAACAATAAAACCTACAATTCCGAAACCGCCCGGACGATATATTTCGTAACTTTGAGTTGCCGAAATTCATTTTAATTTATAAAGTAATGTCTTGGATTTGAATCGGTTGTCAGCCGTTAAAAATCAAGATTAAATTTATCATCATGTCATCAAAAGTAAAAGACACTCAGTTGTCTCAAATCAAAAAAGTGATCAATAAAGTGGTTGCGAAAGGCCCCGATTTTCTGGACAATAAAATCACTGCAGACGAAATGGCGCATTCCATGGTAAATGCAGTACAGGATTTTGCAAAAGAAGAGCAAAAAGAAGGCGGAATTCGTGCAGAGAACGAAGAAGCACAGGAACTGATCGGTGTGCTTCAGGAAATTCTGGGCTGCGGGTCCGGCTTTCTCGCTCAGCAATGTGATTCGGATTGTGTCGCCAGAACCATCACCTATGTGGTGAATAAATTTAAGGAAGACCGATAACAAAGGGCTGCACTGTGCAGCCTTTCCTATTTTATTTTCAAAATTTTATTTTCCTTTGTACGGGCTCTGGTTGTAATATTCCATTGCTTTTGGCATAATCGATTTGAGCTGGGCAATCCTGTTGCCCGGATTGGGGTGAGTGCTCAGAAACTCGGGCGGTGTCTGCTGGCCTGAAGTCGCATTGTTCATTCTTTCCCAAAAACTGATCGCTTCCATCGGATTGTAACCTGCCATTGCCATCAGATAAAGACCGGCCTCGTCAGCATCCAACTCCATTCCCCTGCCGTATTTCAGCATGGTCAGACCTGCACCGACGGGGTACAACTGATTAAAAGTATCTCTCCACTGCGCATTTGAAATTGCAACATTACCGCCAACCATCAGACCCTGTGCGACCATTGCATTGCTGACCTGCTCTGCACTGTGACCCGCGAGCGCATGCGCAACTTCGTGTCCCATCACTACAGCAACACCGCCGTCATCTTTGCAGACCGGAAGTATACCGGTATAAAATGCAACCTTTCCGCCGGGCATACACCAGGCATTCAGCTGATCGCTCTGAATCAGTGAAAACTCCCACTGATAATCCTTCAGATCGCTTCCTCTCCCGATTTGTGAATAATATTTTTCTGCTGCATACTTGATTCTCTGACCAACCCTGTCGATCATCTGCGCATTTGCAGAAGTTTTGTCGACTTTGTTGTCTTTCAATACCTGATTGTATTGTGCAAATGACTGCGGAAACAATTGCGCGTTTGAAACCAGTGACAAGGATTGTCGTCCGGTTAACGGATTGGTTGAACACGCCCAAATTGTAAAAAAGGCGATTGCTGTTAAGATTATTAAGTATGATTTTTTCATCTGGTTAGATTTAATTTCAAATTTACAAATTTTATTCCAAAATTTCTTTCATATAGAAAAGAGGCTTATTTCAATTTAGCATTAACTGAATCAATAATTTCTTTTAAAGAGTTTTCATCAATAAGAATTAGTATAGTCGCATTTAAAGAAATATGCCTGTTTTTGTTTTGTTGCCCCATGTTGATTTCCTGATCAGGTAAATCAAAAAGTTTTGATATTGAAACATCAAGAAATTTAGCAATTTTCGGTAAGTAAGAACTTTTGATATCAGTTGTTTCACTTTCCCAACTAGCCAAGGTGTTTCTATCAATATATAGATGGTCAGCTAAATCTTGCTGGGATTTTTTTGCCATCAACCTATATTTCTTAATATTTTCACCAATGCTCATTTTTTTTGTCAAATATAAAAAAAACTATAGCAAAATGCATAAGTAATTCTGCATAAAATGCGAGATTAATATAAAATGTTCTAAAAAATATAAGAGTATATTTGATTAAATGTTTATTAATCCTTAAATTTCAATAAATGAAAAATTTATTTTTGTGTACTATATTAATAGGATTGTTTTTTTCTTGTAATCAAGACGACACCATTGTCAAATTGGATGAGAAAGTTACAACCCAAGATGATGCTCATTTATATAATAAATCATTATCACAAATCGACAAAGATGAAACCCCAGATTTAAGCAACTTTTATTATTCAAAAGGGTCTTCTAACTTTAGTTTTCAATATGATAATTCAAGACAATCAATGTTTAATGAATCTTCAAGCCAATTAAGAATACCCGTTTCTCAAGCTTCTATTCAAAGTAATTTATCTAACTTAACAAATGTTGCAAGCAATGGAGGTACTAATGCAAGAATTTGCATATGTATTGCAAAGATGAAAGAATCCCAAGGTTGTTACTATTGTGTTAATTGTTTAGGGTTTAGATGTAGTGGATGTTGTGATGGGGGAATTCCTCCCTTCGAACCACAATCAAGATCTCAATCTGCAGAGGTTACTTTTGATAATGTAAATCAGGAGATTGTGTTTCAATTCAATCCAAATGTTGATTGGCAATATTTAAAACAATAGTAAATCGAAGTATTACAAAATGATAAAAAATATTATAAATAAGTACCGGCTATTTCCGGTACTTTTAATTATTGTTTTATTTGTTTGTGGTTGTTTATCAGTGGCAAAAGTTGTCGTTGGATTTAAAAACCCGAAGGTGTTAGACATCACGGAAATTGAGAAAATAAAAAACTTAACGTTTGCTTCGGATGAAACAATTGACTTAATTTACAATAAAGCGATTGATTCCACAGAAATTATCCAAATTGTTTCTGAAAGTTTTAATGGACAAATAAATATTTTTAATAAAAATGGAAAGAGATTGTGTTTTAATGGAAAAACTTCATGTAGTGGATATCAATTGAACCAATTAAATCAATCCGGAGACAATTTAATTAAAGAATGTGAAGATGAAGATTCTCAAAATCTATCTTTGATTTTAAGCAAATTAACCTATTATGATAAACATGATAAAGTGATAGTTCTTTCAGAATTTGATGATGTTGAGTATATTTTTATTTATTACTGGAGTAGTTTTATATCATCAAAGAAAAGAATGAATGAAGAATTTGATATAATGAAAAACTCTTTGGATTCATCCAAGCTGCAATATAAAATTTTACGAATTAATTGTGATTTAAGGGATGATTGGAACTTAAAAAAAGGAGGAAATTTAAAGATTTACTTCAATAAATCTGATAAAAGACAGTATGAATTAGAATTTGGTAATATTCCATGGAATAATTAGTCATTTTCCCAATTTACGTTTTATTTCGTTTAATTTCATCAAAGCCTCCACAGGCGTTAAGGTATTTATGTCAATTCCGAGCAATTCTTCACGTATGGCTTCGAGGATCGGATCGTCTAACTGAAAGAAACTCAGTTGCATATTTTCCTGTGTAATTTTTTTTGTCTTATCTGCAATCTTCTCATTGACATGCGAACTTTCAAGTGTTTTCAAAACTTCATTTGCTCTTTTCAAAACCCACTGCGGCATTCCCGCCATCTTTGCCACATGAATTCCAAAGCTGTGTTCGCTGCCGCCCTGAACCAGTTTTCTCAAAAATAAAATCGTGTTGTTTGCCTCTTTGACGCTGACATTGAAATTTTTGATCCGGCTGAATGTCTTTGCCATCTCGTTGAGCTCGTGGTAATGGGTGGCAAAAAGCGTCTTTGGCCGGTATTTGTGTTCATGGAGAAATTCCGAGATCGCCCATGCAATCGAGATTCCGTCATAAGTGCTTGTTCCTCTTCCGATTTCGTCAAGCAGAATCAGACTTCTCTCTGACAGATTGTTCAGTATGCTGGCGGTTTCATTCATTTCGACCATAAAGGTGGATTCCCCTGATGAAATATTGTCGGATGCGCCCACACGTGTAAAAATCTTGTCCACAATCCCGATTTCTGCATTTTTTGCCGGAACGAAACTGCCCATCTGAGCCATCAGCACGATCAATGCAGTTTGTCTGAGCAATGCCGATTTACCTGACATATTCGGACCGGTAATCATGATGATCTGCTGTTCGCCGGGCAACAGCGAGACACTGTTTGCAATATAATTTTCGCCGGGCGGCAGCTGTTTCTCAATCACCGGATGTCTGCCGTCTTCAATCAGCAGATCGATTCCGTCTGTAATATTTGGTCTGACATAACTGTTGCTGATAGCAGTTTCAGCAAAGGATGAAAGCAGATCGATATGCGCAATTGCAGCAGCTGATTTCTGAATTTCATCCAAATGACCCGACAGATATTCCAAAATCCGGTTAAAAAGTTCGGTTTCAAGCGACAGTATTTTCTCTTCTGCGCCCAAAATCTGATTTTCATATTCTTTGAGTTCCTCGGTGATATATCTCTCTGCGCTGACCAGTGTCTGTTTTCTGATCCAGTCTTCGGGCACCTTGTCTTTGTGCGTATTTCTTACCTCTATATAATAACCAAAAACATTGTTGAACGAAACCTTCAGATTTGAAATTCCGGTTCTTTCGCTTTCTCTGATTCTCAAATCCTCAAGAAAATCTTTTCCTTTTGTCTGCAGATTTCTCAGCCGGTCGAGTTCTTCGGACACGCCTTCTGCAATCACATTTCCTTTCTGAATCTGATGCGGCGGATCTTCAGAAAGCGTTTTAGACAAATGGTCTGAAACCTCTGTCCAGTCTTTCAGATTTTTTGTCAGATTTTTAATTTGTTCTGAATTTTCCAGTTTTTGTCTGATCCGGCTGACTGATTCAAGCCCCTGTGCCAGTGAAAGTAATTGTCTCGGTGTAATTTTGCCGGTTGAAATCTTTGCGGCCATTCTTTCGAGATCGCTCAAATCTGAAATCTGTTCTCTGACATAAATCCGATGTTCGTCATTTTTCAAAAAATATTCGACTGCATCATGTCTTGAATTGATTTCATCCTTATTTTTTGGGATCATCACCATCCATCTTTTCAGCAGCCGGCCGCCCATTGCAGAACGGGTTGAATCCATTATGTCGATCAGCGTAACCGCATCTGGATGTGGCGAATAAATCAGTTCGAGATTTCTGATTGTAAACGGATCCATCCACACAAAACTGTTTTCATCCAAACGCTGAATTCGTGTGATATGATCAATTTCAAAATGATGGGTTTCATCGAGATATGAGAAAATTGCACCGGCAGCAATCGTTGCCAGTTTCAGATTTTCAATTCCAAAACCTTTGAGCGATTTGACCTTGAAATGACGGCTGAGTTTATCGACTGCATAATCATATTGGAAAGCCCAGTCTTCGATCTGAAAACTGCTTTTCAGTTCTGGCAGATCAATTTTTTTTCTTTTCTGATGAATCAGCTCGCTCGGTCTGAAACTCTGAATCAGTTTGTGGAAATAAGCTTTGTTGCCTTCGCCGACCATAAATTCTCCGGTCGAAATATCGAGCAGTGCCATTCCGTATCTTTCATCTTCCTGATGAACAGACATCAGAAAATTATTGGTTTTAGCGCTTAAAACCTGATCATTGAGCGAAACGCCGGGTGTCACCAGTTCGGTCACTCCTCTTTTGACAATTGTTTTTGTCATTTTCGGATCTTCCAACTGATCGCAGATGGCAACCCTCAAGCCGGCTCTGACCAGTTTTGGCAGATAGGTATCCAACGCATGATGCGGAAATCCGGCCAGTTCGATGTGTGAAGCCGCACCATTTGCTCTTTTGGTCAGAACGATGTCAAGAATTTTTGAACATTTGACCGCATCATCGCCAAAAGTTTCATAGAAATCACCCACACGAAACAGCAGCAGGGCATCAGGATATTTTGCCTTGATACTGTTGTATTGAGTCATTAAGGGTGTTTCTTTTTTTGCCAATTTGGGTCTGTTTTTAAGATTGCTAAGTTAACCCAAAATAAAATTTGCCGAAAATCATTTTTTGCTTACTCTTCCAATAATTGAGAATATGCTTTATTTTTGAAGAAATTTAAACTGCTTTGAAATGAAAAGGATGATGATTTTGATATTCGGCTGTTTTCTGCTGAATTCATGTGTGGTTTCGACCGCCGGCAAAATTGTAAAAACAACTGTCAAGGCCGGAGTGGGAGTGGTCAAAGGAACCGTCAAAGGCGTGAGCTGGGCGGTTTCAAAAGCAAACGGGAAAATCGATGAAGACCGTTTGGACGGCAATTGGAAGATTGTCGGTGTTTACAGCCACAGTTATGATGAAATTCAAAATACAGAAGATCCCGAAAATCTGTTTTCAAGCCAATGCGAAAATGCACAGGAAATTCTGAGTTTCAAAACCAAAAAATCAAAACTTCAACAGGTTCACTGTTCGTCGGATAAGGAAAGCTGGAAAAAATACAAATTTGATTTTGGCAAAAATCCGAAAACCAAAGAAAAGGAGAATTATCTGAAAATGCCAAACGGTGATTATATCAGCATCATCAATGTGAGCGGCAACAATCTGATACTCGAAGGAAATCTGATGCCGGCTTATGCATTCAAAGGCGCAAAGGTTTATCTGCTCGAAAAAACCAAATAATTAAACCTGAAAATTATTCTGCAAGCTGTGGTGACAGCAAAATTTCGTTGATGATTCTTACAAATTCCTCCTTTGGTAGCGCACCGTTGTACTGATGCGGATTGTCGTTCATCGGACAGAAAATCAGGGTTGGAATGCTTCTGATTCCAAAGACTGCAGCCAGTTCGCGTTCCACTTCTGTATTCACTTTGTAAATATTGATTTTCTCGTGATATTCTTCTGCGAGTTCGTCCAGAATCGGTGCAATCATGGCGCAGGGACCGCACCAGCTTGCATAAAAATCGATGATACAGGGTTTGTCGCCGGAATACACCCATTCCTCAGGATTTTTTTCATAATCCATAATCTTTGTCAAAAAATCATCTTTTGTAATGTGGATTGTCTTTGTACGATTTTCTTCCATGATGTTGCTGTATGCTTCAAAAGTACTGAAAATATTGGTTGTATGGCGAATTGGAGTTCAAATTTATGATTCGGAATAATTTTGCGAATTTTGCCAAATGAAAAAATTGAAACTTGAAGAGCTCGGCCGGATTTCGGTCGAAGAATTTAAGGAAACAAAAAAGATTCCTGTCATCGTCATACTCGACGATGTCAGAAGCGCATACAATGTGGGTTCGGTATTCAGGACTGCGGATGCTTTTCTGATTCAAAAGATTTATTTGTGCGGAATCACCGGAACGCCGCCCAACAAAGAAATCAGAAAAACCGCTTTGGGTGCGGACGAAAGTGTGGAATGGGAATATGTGAAAGATATCAGTCCTTTGATTCGGGAATTAAAATCAGAAAATCATAAAATTATTTCAATCGAACAGACCGACGGCAGTGTTTCTCTTCCCGAATTCAAAATCGATACGGATGAAAAATATGTTTTGATTTTTGGTAATGAAGTGGAAGGAGTGAATCAAAAAGTGGTTGATTTGAGCGATTACTGTATAGAAATTCCACAGGAGGGAACAAAACATTCACTGAATGTCAGTGTTTGTGCCGGAATTGTGATGTGGGAATTTTTCAGAAAAACGGGCTTGACTGATTAGTGATTTTTGCATTATAACTATCTTTGCCGGGATGAATTCTTTTCAGAAAGTTTTAATTTTTCCATTTGTAATCCTTGTCCGGTTTTATCAGCTTGCGATTTCGCCCTGGCTGGGCAGCAACTGCAGATATACGCCGACCTGCTCAAATTATATGCTTGAAGCATTGCGGACGCACGGATTGATAAAAGGATTATATTTGGGCGTGAAAAGAATTTCAAGATGTCATCCCTGGGGTGGCAGCGGTCACGATCCGGTACCAAAAAAAGAAAAAGAATGAACAATTTATTATTATTTATACGCTGGGACATCAATCCGATCATGTTTGATCTCGGTCCTTTAAAAATCCACTATTACAGTCTGATGTGGATTTTGGCTTTTGTAATGGGCTGGTATGTGATGAAGAAAATACTCGAAACTGACAAAGTGGATGTCAAACTGCTCGATCCGCTTTTTCTGTATTCGTTTTTGGGTGTGATCATCGGTGCTCGTTTGGGTGAACTTTTCTATAATTTGGATTATTATGAAGGAATGCCGTTTGGCAAAGCACTGATCGAAGTTTTTCTGCCGGTACAGCAAAATCCCGAATCATCTGCATTTTTTGGTTTGCTCAAAGGTTATGAATTCTCCGGATTCAGAGGTTTGGCAAGTCACGGTGCGACCATCGGATTTTTGATTTCATCCTTTTTGTTCAACCGAAAATATCTGAAAAGAAATCTGTTCTGGCTTTTGGACAGGGTGGCAATCACAGTTCCGTTGGGAGGTGCTGCGATTCGTGTCGGAAATTTCTTCAATTCTGAAATTGTCGGAAAAGCTTCAGATCTTCCGTGGGCTGTTGAATTTGTCAATCAGAGTTCGGGTTACGGCGAAATCGTTCCAAGACATCCGTCACAGCTGTATGAAGCGATCTGCTATGTGATCATCTTCTTCATTGTATGGCACATTTACAGAAAAACACAGTTGAAATATCGCCAGGGTTATATATTCGGTCTGTTCTTTATTTTGCTTTGGATCGTCAGATTCATCATTGAATTTTTCAAAGAAGACCAGGGAGACGAATTTGTGGCTCAGATTTTAAATCTCGGTTTGAACAACGGACAGGTGTTGAGCATACCGTTTATATTGTTTGGAATCTATGTGATGATAACTTCAAAAAACAGAATTTATAAAGACTGATATATGAAAAAACTGATTTTGGCAGCCGGACTGATTGTGATTGCTGTCGGATGCAAAGACGATAAACCAAGCGTTTCGGAAGCTACCAATACGGTTGAAATCGAATTCAGCAAACAGGGAGAACTCGAATTTCTGAATGCGGAAGGCCAGCCCTTTAAAAAGATCGACATCGAAATTGCAGACACGCCAAACAAAAGGGCGAGAGGGCTGATGGACCGTTCAAGCATGGATGAAAACGATGGAATGCTTTTTATTTTTGATGATGACGAAGTCCGCAAACATACCTTTTATATGAAGGACACCCGAATTCCACTCGACATTATGTATTTCGGCAAGGATTCCACACTGATCAATATTGCGCGAAATGCTCAGCCGGGCGCAGATACAGAACAAAGCGGAGGTACGGTTGCAGCTGCAAAGGAAGATTCAAAATTTGTGGTTGAAATCAACGGCGGTTTGGCTGACAAATGGGGGATTGAAGAAGGGGTGACAAAAATCAGCTGGAATCGGGATTAATAAAGAATTTTATTTAAATTTAGACCATTAACCTAAAAAACATAAGATTATGGGAATGATTAAAGAATTCAAAGAATTCGCGGTCAAGGGGAATGCGTTTGACATGGCGGTCGGTGTCATCATCGGTGGTGCTTTCGGAACCATTGTGACCAGTATTATTGACGACCTGGTGATGCCGATTGTTGCTGCAATTGTCGGAAAACCCGATTTCAGCAGTATTTTCTTTGCTATGGGCAAAGGAGCCGACCAAATTCCGGCCGGGGCAACGCTTGAGGCGGCAAGAGAAGCGGCACCTGATGCGGCGATTTTTGCTTACGGTAATTTCATCACGGTTGCCATTAACTTCATACTGTTGGCACTGGTGGTTTTTATGCTTGTCAAAACACTTAACAATATGAAGAGAAAACAGGCAGAAGCACCTGAAGCACCGCCTGCACCTTCAAACGAGGAAGTTTTGCTGACAGAGATCAGAGACCTTTTGAAACAAAAATAAAAATCCAGATTAGAATTAAATTAAGCCGGTATCTGCCGGCTTTTTTTTATGGATCTGACCTTGGCAACCGATAAGTAAATACTGCTGAGCTGAATTGAATGATTGGGACTTTAAGCTGATGAATTATATTATGCTTATTCAATCGTTTCTGATAGAATAAAATCCATTAGATGAAGCAATGATTCATTGGAGTCAAAACGTTCAATTAACTTAGATTAATAAGCCAAAAATTTTGATTTAAATCCATAAAAAAAGGCTGCAAATTGCAGCCTTTCATTTATTCTGATTAATAAATTAATTCTTGTATTCCAGATCCGATGCCGGTTCACCGTAAGGTTTGAAGATGACTCTTCTGTTCTCAAGGTTTTTCCATGCCGGACAGTTTGAAGTCGGATCGCATTCAGCCCATTTCAGTTCTGATTTGCCTTTTCCAAGCGGAACCAGCTGGCTTGAAGGAATTCCTTTGTTGACCAGATATCTGACAACCGAAGCAGCTCTTCTTTCTGATAGATTTTGGTTGTAGGCAACCGAACCTGCAGCATCAGTGTGACCTTCCACATAGAATTTATAGGTAGGATGTGCCTGAAGAATATAGAAAGCCTGATCAAGTTTCGGATAAGATACCGGACGGATTACGTCTTTGTCAAAGTCGAATTCGATTCCCTGGATAGCTTCGGTCAGCGAAGTTGAGATTGTACCGATGCTCACTTCGATTATCGGAAGCGGACAACCGTTGTTGGTTGGAGGTCCAGGAATAGTAGGACATTCGTCAATTGTATCAGGAACACCGTCTTTGTCGGTATCAAGCGGACAGCCTGATCCGTCTACGATATAGCCTGCCGGAGTTCCCGGACATTTGTCATAAAGATCGCAAACACCGTCATTGTCTTCGTCAGCACAAGGCGCCGGAATAACAGGTGCGTTGCTGATGCCCTGAAGCGGGCTGTGCCACTGCAGAGACTCTTTGTGTTTTCCAAGTTTGAAATGAATACCCAGTGAAACCGTAATCATATTGTCATCACGACCTTCTTCACGGTCTGCAAGGGTGATAAATCCCGGAAGCGGCTGACCTGAACCGTCAAATTCCTCGTCACCGGTCATCACATACATTCCTCTCAATTCAAGATCGATTCTTTTGCTCAGTTTGTGTCTGAGACCTGCACCGACCTGTCCGTAGAAAGTTCTGTCGTTCAGCTTAACATCCCAGGTAGTTTCCCATGGGGTTTCAGTTTCAATTCCTCTTCTCTTTGCTTTGTATTGGATAATACCTGCACCTGCGTATGCGTGCAGCGCCCATTTGAACTCAGATCTGTTGTCCACTCTTCTGAGAAGATTGCTCAGATTAAGATCTCCCATGATATTCAGTCCGAAATATTCGGTTTTTCCTTCAAATATGTTCCAAGTACCGAAATGCGGTGCTTTTGCATATTGATGTGTTTTACCGAATTGCCCGAATACGGAAAGACCAAATGCATGGTTGATCTCTTTGGTCACCTGCAGCTGGAAATCGTATCCCGGGTTAAAGCCATGATAACCCCAGCTCACCAAATCGGTGTTTTGAAGCCAGTTGGCTCCAACAAAAGCTGAAATATACCAATCGTTAAATTCTTTAGATTTCGAATTAAATTTTTCTGTTTGATTCTCTTGGCTTAACGTCAATTGAAAACATAAAATTCCAATAAGAGAAAATAAGTAAGTTCTCATCATAGATTCGTTGTTTAGGAAGGTAATAAAATAAATTTTTTTTAACTAATTTTAGCAAATGTAATAAAATTATGTTTCTAAATGGCAATCCGCAATCTTTTTTATAAAATTTCTTGTATAAATTTGAGGATGAGGAATTATAAGTGATTGACTCTCATATTTTATGCCGTTAAATTTCAATAAATCAATATCAATCAGTCTGTCCTGGTATTTTTGATCTGTTTCCAAATAAATCCTGCCCATCATTTTCTCAATCATTTTTGCCCGATTCAAAACTCCGATCGGCGAAAGTCCGGTTTTCAGTTTTACAGTCTGATTCAAAAAAAGATGATCGGATTCATAGCCTTCTGCCTCGGTTGTTAAAATTTCCGATTCGTCGTAAATCTCGCCAATCTCCCTGATAATATGAGTTTTGGCAGTTTCCAGATTTTTTTCTTTGTCACCGAGGTTGGTGCCGAGTAACAAAATAACAGTGTTCTGCGACATATAGTGCAAATTAATATAATTGTTTTGAAATGAAAAAATTCTTTGGAAATGTTATGGCAGTCGTAGTCGGCAATCTGCTGACTTTCGGGCTGATTGCTCTGGTCATTGGTGGACTGCTGATTTTTTCTCTTGCAGGAAGTCTTTTTCAGGGTTCAGGTGTCAAAGACGGATCCGTACTTGAGATCACTTTTGACACGCCGATCAGAGAAAGTTCAATGGATGATGAATTCAGTTTGTTTTCCTCCTCAGAAGGCAGTGTGTATTTCAGAGATCTCATCAGATCAATAGAAGCGGCGGCCGAAGATGATAAAATTAAAGGCATCAGTCTTAGAATCCAGTCATTTTCAGGCGGAAGCTCTCAGCTTACCGATATTAGAAATGCACTTGCTGATTTTAAAAAGAGCGGAAAATTCATTTATGCCTATTCGCACAACTCCTCTCAGGGATCTTATGTGCTGAATTCGGTTGCTGATTCGCTTTATCAGAATCCAATGGGAATGATCTTGCTTCAGGGATTGAGTGCTGAAATAATGTTTTACAAAAATTTTGGCGATAAATACGGAATTGATTTTCAGGTGATCAGACATGGTGCCTACAAATCTGCTGTCGAGCCTTATCTGAGAGATGATCTTTCACCCGAAAACCGCGAACAGATGAGTCTGCTTTTGGGTGATGTATGGCAGAATATTTCCACTGATATGGCTCAATCCAGAAATATAACGGTTGAACAGTTCAATGAATATGCAGACAGCCTTTATGCTTTCAATCCTTCGTCTGCACTCAAATACAAACTGGTCGACCGGATCGTTGCAGAACCCGAATATGATCAGGCGCTTGCCAGTCGGTTGGATCTGAAAGTGAAAGAAGATGAAGTGCTTGAAGATGTGCTTGACAAACATACCGTAAAACTTGAAGATTATGCTTTAGCACTTGGCAGTGAAAGCGGAAAAGACAAAATCGCTGTTCTTTATGCTTCCGGGCCGATTACAAGCGGTGACGGTTATATTGGAATACAGTCGGAAGTTTATAAAAAAGCAATTCGTGATCTGACCAATGATGACAAAGTTAAAGCTGTCGTACTCAGGATCAATTCACCGGGCGGAAGTGCCGATGCTGCAGAAGAAATTCTTTTTGAACTGAGACAGTTGCACAGAAAAAAACCGATCATCGTTTCATTTGGAGATGTGGCAGCTTCGGGCGGATATTATATCGCAATGGAATCCGATTCAATTTTTGCAAGCCCGAATACGATTACCGGCTCGATCGGTGTACTCGGAATGATTCCGTCGGCAAAAAAACTGATGAACAATGTGGGCATCACCACAGATTATGTGAATACCAATCAAAATTCAGATTTCCTGAGAACTGTCTTTCAGCCGATGACCGATACCGGTTTAAAAACGATGACCGAAATGACCGAAGGAGTTTATAAAATGTTTGTCGGCCATGTGATGGAAGGCAGAAATATGAGCTTTGAACAGGTGGATGCAATCGGCGGCGGAAGGGTATGGTCAGGAACTCAGGCTTTGAAAATCGGGCTGATCGACAGCTTCGGAACGCTTGATGATGCAATCAATGCTGCAGCTGCAAAAGCAGGTTTGGAAAGCTACAGTATCTCGGATTATCCGTTCAAAAAGAACGATCTTGAAACTTTCTTCAAAGAATTTGGAATGGTGAAATCTCAGGCATTTATTAAAAACGAACTCGGATCAGATTATTACGGAATTTATACCGATCTGAAAGCAATCAAAGAATACAAAGGGATTCAGCTGAGGATGCCGTTTGAAATTACCATCAAATAAGAAATCAAACAATTATTCAAACAAAAAAAGAGTGCTCAATCGGGCACTCTTTTTTTATACTGTAATTTCTTTTACAAAGCTCCACCGCTGTCCATATCGAAATCTCCGTTTTCCTGATTCTGCTGCTGTCTCTTTCTCTGATCTCTTTTTGACTGATTGAATCTGTATGTAAATGAAACATTGACAGATCTTACGCCCCATCTGAATTCACTTTCCATAAAGAAGTTTTCACCAAATGAAGTCGATCTGAAGCTTCGCGTATTGAACAGGTCTCTGACGCTTGCGGTTATGGTTGCATTGTCGTTGAACAAATCTTTGCTTACAGAAAGGTCTGCACCGTACATCGGTTTTCTTTCGCTTTGTGCAGTTTTGTTCCCGGCTCTGTACATACCTGACAGCTGAACCGAAAATTTGGACGGAAGGTTAAAAGTATTGCTCAATCGGCCAAACCAGCTGAAACCCTCCCCGTCAAAATTGGTCACCTGAGTGGTTGTTTCACCGGTTTCAATGTCGGTATAAGTATCGGTGTGCTGGCCTCTGGTTTTGTATCCGTACAGATTGACATTCCCCATCATATTCCACCATCTGAACGGACGATAAGTAAAGGTCAGATCACCACCGTATCTTTCATCGGTTCCGACATTGATAGGTCTCGACACGATTGCTCCGTCTTCATTGATTGACTGATATCTTTGGATATTGTCATGAGTAATCGAATAATAAATATTTGGCGTAACCATCAGTTTGCCGAGTTTTGTCACATAAGACATTTCGTATGAATCGGTGTACTGCGGATTCAGACTCGGATTACCCATGAACAGGTTTCTGTTGTCGGAATAAGATGAGAACGGAATCAAAAACCAGCCTCTCGGTCTTCTGATTCTTCTTGAATAACTCAGCTGCAGCTGATCTGTATTTTCAAATTCATAATTCAAAAACAGACTGGGGAAGAAGTCGGTATAATTTTTATTCACCGTGCTGTTGTCCAGTATTGATTTGACTGTGATATCCGAATTTTCCATTCTGATTCCCGCAAAATAAGAGAATTTGCCGAACGCCTGACCAAACTGAACATAGGCAGCATATACATTCTGCATATAATCGGTACGGGTGAAAAATTTGTCTTTTGGAACCCAGCCGTCATTTGCCAGACTGTCCACTTTAAAGTCGGTCAGCATGCCGGTGATATCACCTCTTGCTCCGATTTCGAGTTTTCCTTTTTCGCCGAACGGATAGACATAATCGGCAGAAATGGTCGTATTGTTTCGGGTTTCAAAATTTGCAGTTCTTTCAGAAGAATCCACCAGATTTCCTATCTCTCTCAAACTTCCGTCTTTGGTGTCTTCGCTGTAATTTGATCTCACATCCACAGTGAATTCATGTCCTTTGTCGTTGAATTCGTGTTTGTAATTGAAATTACCTTCTATATCGTATCCGTCAGAATCCTGTCTTTGTGTTCTTGTTGATGATGCGGTCTGGTTGCGGTCTGCATCAAAATCGAGATAATTCAGATCTGAATCATCGTCACCGCCCTGTTTTCTGTAACTTCCCGAGATTGTAAAAGTATCTTTGTCGGTCAGATAATATTCTGTACCCAGCATCAGGTTGAAACCGTTGTTTTTTCGAGTTGACTCACCATTCATTTCTTCATATCTCGGAATTCCGTCAGAATTGAAACGGGTGGTCTTTGAACTGTTTTTTCTTTCCCAGTTTGAATATCTGTAACCGAAATTGGTAAAGATGTTCCATTTCCCGGTTCTGTAATTCAGATTGACAGATGCAGATGCAGTCGCCGGAATTCCGCCGCTGACATTAACAGATCCGTTCAAACCTTTTAATTTTCCTTTTTTAAGAATGATGTTGATGATGCCGGCGCTGCCTTCCGCCTCATATCTTGCAGACGGATTGGTCACCACCTCTATTCTGTCAACAATATCGGCCGGAAGACTCTGCAGTGCTTGTGCGGGATCTGAAATTCCAATCAGAGCAGACGGTTTTCCGTCAATCAGTATCCTTACATTTTCATTTCCTCTCAGACTGACATTTCCTTCTCCGTCCACCTGAACAGAAGGTACGTTTTCAAGCGCTTCCGAAAGCGAACGTCCTTTTGTCATTGGGTCTTTTGAAACATCATAAACTTTTTTGTCGAGCTCCATCCGATAAACCGGAGTGGAAGCGCCGCTGAGCGTTGCTCCTTCCAGAGTGACCACCGAAGTTTCATTGATTTTAAAAGTTCCCAGATTTTCATTTTTGGTCACATTGATTTCCTGCTCGATAGAATTTCCGGTAAAGGATTCAATATTGAGCAGATATTTTCCTGCAGGAACGTCAACCGAAAAAAGTCCGTTCGCATCTGTGACCGATCCGCTGACCTCATCAAATGTATCCGGATTAAGGACGGAAACAATTGCATATTCAAGTGCTTTTGACTGATTGTCTGTGACTTTTCCTTTGATATTAAAGGACTGTGAAAAACTGAAAATAAAAGAGAGGAGTAAACTGGCTGATAGGGTTTTTTTGGCTAACATTGTTTTTGATTATTCAATTAAAAATGCCTTCTTGATGGGGAAGGCATTTGTAGATGACTTTGTATTTTTTATTTTATCGTTCCTTTTAATTCTTTTGCCTTGTTGTCTTTTGCGTCCTGGATTTTAATTCTGTCCATCTTTTTGATTTGATCTTCATTGAGAACCGACTGAATATCCTTTTCTTCGGCTTCTTTCAGCGCTTTGAACTGTTCAGGCGTTCCGGTACCACGGATTTCGGTTTTCTTTTTGTTGTATTTTTCATAAATTGAAAGAATCTCTGATTTCTGAGTTTCTGTCAATTGAAGCTCCTGACTGAACTTTTCAAAGTTGGCCCCTGCGGCCTCACTGTTAAGATAGTTGTCTGAAGTTGATTTTTGCTGTGCCTGGATCATTCCGGCAAAGAGAAGCGTAGCAGCAAAGAATAAAAGCTTTTTCATGATTTTTTGTTTTTAATGTTATCCAATATTAAGCCAAATATGTTACGAATTTAATAATATTTTGTTAAACTTATTAATAAGCTTTTGCATAGAGTACTTTAAATTTTGCGGGCTTGCCCGAATATAAATCAAACTTGCCGGTCAGGTCTGCATCTTCAAACGGAATACAGCGAATGGTCGCCTTTGTTTCGTCTTTGATCTTCTCTTCGGTTTCGGCACTTCCATCCCAATAGGCAGCAATAAATCCGGCTTTGGTTTCAAGGATTTCCTTGAATTCTTCATAAGTTCCGGCTTCTCTCGTGTTTTCACTTCTGAAGTCGAGCGCACGGTTGAAAATGCTTTTCTGAATTTCTTCAAGCTTTGATTTGATCAGCGCAGGAAGTCCGTCCAGTTTTTCAAAAGATTTCTCCAATGTATCTCTTCTTGCCATTTCCACCTGACCGTTTTCCAGATCTCTCGGTCCGATTGCAATTCTGAGCGGAACACCTTTCAATTCATATTCATTGAATTTCCATCCCGGTTTTACTTTGTCGTCATCGTCAAATTTAACAGAGATACCTTCTTTTCTCAAATCTTCTGCAAGTTTGACGGCGGTTTCAGAAATTGCTTTCTGCTGTTCTTCATTTTTATAAATCGGAATGATTACCACCTGTATCGGTGCCAGATTTGGAGGCAGTACCAGACCGTTGTCATCCGAATGGGTCATGATCAGCGCACCGATCAGACGGGTTGAAACGCCCCATGAAGTCGCCCAAACGTAATCAAGCGTTCCTTCTTTTGAAGCAAATTTCACATCAAATGCTTTTGCAAAATTCTGACCCAAAAAATGAGAAGTTCCAGCCTGCAGTGCTTTTCCGTCCTGCATCAGCGCTTCAATGCAGAAAGTTTCTTCTGCACCCGCAAAACGTTCGCTCGGAGTTTTTACACCCTGAACAACCGGAATCGCCATAAAGTTTTCAACAAAACGGGTGTAAACATCCAGCATTGTTCTTGATTCCTGCATCGCTTCTTCTTTTGTGGCATGCGCAGTATGACCTTCCTGCCAAAGGAATTCGGCAGTTCTCAAAAACAGACGGGTTCTCATTTCCCATCTGACCACATTTGCCCACTGATTGATCAGGATTGGCAGATCCCGATAGGACTGAATCCAGTTTTTATAAGTGCTCCAAATAATTGCTTCAGAGGTCGGACGAACCACCAGTTCTTCTTCCAGCTTGGCTTCAGGATCAACCATCAGTTTTCCTTTGTTGTCCGGATCATTTTTCAGCCGGTAATGGGTTACGACTGCACATTCTTTTGCAAATCCTTCCGCATTTTTTTCTTCGGCTTCAAAAAGGCTTTTGGGTACGAACAGCGGAAAATAAGCGTTCTGATGACCGGTTTCCTTGAACATGCGGTCGAGTTCAGCCTGCATTTTTTCCCAGATCGCATATCCGTACGGTTTGATCACCATACAGCCGCGAACCTTTGAATTTTCAGCCATTCCGGTTTGAATCACCAGCTCATTGTACCATTTCGAATAATCTTCACTTCTGGATGTCAGCCTTGCCATTTTATGGGTTTTATTGTAATTTCTGTTTTAACAAATCTTTTTATTTTGGCATAGTAATTGCCTTTCTTCAACTAAACTTTTTAGTTTAGGCTTAAATTTCTAAATTTAAAACCGCAAATTTAAAGATTACTAACTGTTAATAGAATAAAAATGAGCAAAGTTTACCAATATTCGAAAAAAATCTTTAATTTCATTGGAGCGACTGCTCTTTTGATTGGAGTAAGTTCCTGCTCAAGCACGCAGACAACTGCTGCTGTGAGCGGTGAAACTGACGGAGTTTACTACAGCCCCGCAAAAGACGGAAGGGTAGATTATACAAACAATACAAATGCTGCCAACGATTATGATATTAAGGTAGGGGGCGCTTATTTTGATGCCAACGGTAATGGAGCCGAGGATTTCTATTATGATGAAACCCAACCTCAAAACGGCAGCCAGACCGGAAATCAGGTTCAGAATATCAATATTTACAACAACGGAAGCACAACTTACACCTCAGGACCATCAACCGATTGGGGCCGATATGACGGTCTTGATATCACCATCAACAATTACGGCTGGTCAAATCCCTTCTGGAGATTTGGATACGGCAGCTATTGGGGCTGGAATTGGGGCATGAGCTGGGGTTACGGCTGGGGTTATCCTTACTACGGTTCTTACTGGGGCTGGGGTTATCCATACTACGGTTCTTATTGGGGTTGGGGTTATCCTTACTATGGTTCAGGCTGGGGCTGGGGCTATCCTTACTACGGATACGGTTACGGTCATGGTTATTACGGAGGCTACCCATATTACTACAGAGGAACTGCAGTTGCTCCGGGTGTCAGACCGGGTTCGGGTCTGAGCTATGGAACACCATACAGAAGTTCGGGATCTTCATTGAGAGATGTCAGAACTTCAGGAAATACAAATCCCGGCAATGTCAGAACTTCAGGCATTAGAGAAACCAGAGGCGAAACACCTGTCAGAGCTGTCAGAGGTCAGAATTCGGGTGTGAGAAATACAAATTCAGGCATTACCACTCAGAACGGAGGTGTCAGAGGTAACAACAATCAGGGAAATATCAACAGTACAAATACCGGCAATGCACCTGTAAGAACCGGCACCACCGGCATCAGAACTGAAAATACCGGAAATACCGGACAGCCAAATACAGGAATCTCAACTCCTGTCAGACAGGTAAGACCTACCGCACCGCCAAACACCAGACCGAATTCAAATATTGGCGAGCCAAGACAGAATTCAAACATCAGAAGCGGCAACAGCAATATGAGTGCGCCAAGGAATACTTCGCCAAGTCCGCGTTCGGGGAATATCAGTACGCCGAGAAGCAGCTCTCCAACACCGCGTGTGAACAGCGGTGCGAGTACACCGAGAAGCAGCAGTCCGTCTATGTCAACCCCTTCAAGGAGTTCAAATATGGGCGGCGGAGTCAGAAGCAGCTCGGGCAGAAGATAAAAATTTAAAAATCAGGGCCTGTTTTACGACAGGCCTTTCTTTATTGAAAATTAAATAATCATATTTAGAAAAATGAAAAAGATATTCATCACTTTAATGACTGTCGCAGGAATTACAAATGCGCAGATCGTTCAGGACATCAATTCAATTCCGGCATACTCGAACGGCATCAATTCGGGAAGCGCAAGATATATAGGTATGGGAGGCGCAATGGGTGCGTTGGGCGGAGATATTTCTTCGGTTGAACAAAACCCGGCAGGACTCGGTGTCGCCATCACTTCTGAAGTAAATGTGACGCTTGGATTTGATTCCTATAAAAACAAATCGACTTTTGGAAATACATTCAAAACCGACGACAATTCGTTTCAGTTTCAAAACGTGGGAGCAACCTTTGTTTTTGCAAACGGTGACGATGCATGGAATCGTTTTTCAATCGGTTTGAAATATTCGCAGGAAAATCTCGACAACTGGATGGCACTCGGAAGAAACGATAAGATTACCGGAACCTATCTGACCAATGATGACCCTGAAGAATATACCACCTACACTATGGCGGGTTATCAGGATCAGATCAACGGTTACAAAAATAAAATGTCGATGAATTTTGGTGCCAGCTACAATGATAAAATCTATCTCGGTTTGGGGCTGAATCTGCATGATGTGAGATTTGACAATTATGTGGTTTTTGATGAAGACACAGACGGTACGGTTTACAGATATGATTTGAACGGAACGCCTTATTCATCTGATGCAACCGGATTCTCGCTGAGCGCCGGTGTGATCGGAAAGGTGAATGATGCGCTGAGACTCGGTCTGGCATATCACAGCCCGACCTGGTATTCAAAAATTGAAGAAAATTATTTTGCGAATTTGGAATTCTCAGACGGCAATTATTATTATGATTTGTATTACAGCCAGTATGACAGAAATTCTGACAGCAGACTGGTGGCAAGTGCGGGTATGGTGATCGGAAAATCGTTTGCGCTGAACGCAGACTATACGCTGCACATGAACGGTTCAACCAAATTGAAACCAAAAAATGATTTTTCATCCACCAATGCCTTTTTTGACAAATATTTGAAATCAAGCAGTGAAATCAGACTGGGAGGTGAATATCGTTTGGATAAATTTAAAATTCGTGCGGGTTACAGCTTTATAGAATCTCCGTTTGACAACATCACTTTGAATGCAGATCCCGGAACAGGAACTGCTGCCAGCAGAAATTTCAAAGATGCTTTCAGAGGAAACATCAACAGTTTCAGCCTGGGTGCCGGATATGATTTTGGCGGATTCTATCTTGACGCGGCTTACCAGTATCAGTCACAGAATTACAATTATATATTCGGAAATGCAGATTATATCGATTATGACTATTCTGACGACACCGTTTATTATGCATCACTTCCGCTGAATACCACCAATAATTATTCTGCAAAAGTTAAAAATACAAGAGGTTTGTTTCTTTTGACTGCCGGCTGGCAATTCTAAGAAATCAGCACAAAAATAAAAAGACCCGATCGCCGGGTCTTTTTTTGTATCCGGTAATTTCAAAAAATTAATTTGAATAATTCGGAGCTTCTTTTGTGATCACCACATCGTGCGGATGGCTTTCGTTCAAACCTGCATTTGTGATTTTTACAAATTTCCCGTTTTTGATCAGTGAATCAATGTCGGGTGTGCCGCAATAGCCCATTCCGGCTCTCAATCCGCCGCAAAGCTGATAGACAACTTCCGACAGACTTCCTTTGTAGGGCACTCTTCCTTCGATTCCCTCGGGAACCAGTTTTTTGGCATCCGACTGGAAATATCTGTCTTTGCTTCCTCTTTTCATTGCAGAAAGCGAGCCCATTCCCTGATAGCTTTTGAATTTTCTTCCCTGATAAATTACTTCTTCGCCCGGTGCTTCTTCGGTTCCCGCAAACAGGCTGCCGAGCATCACACAGTTGGCGCCCGATGCGATTGCTTTTACGATATCTCCCGATAATTTGATACCGCCATCACCGATCACAGAAACATTCTTTGTTTTTGCATACTGTGCCACATCATAAATCGCAGACAGTTGCGGAACACCCACACCTGCAACCACTCTGGTGGTACAAATCGAGCCCGGACCCACGCCGACTTTGACTACATTTGCACCCGCATCGATCAGATCTTTTGCAGCCGCTGCGGTAACTATATTTCCACCTACGATATCCAAATCCGGAAATGCATTTCTGACTTCTTTCACTTTGTCGATCACTCCTTTTGAATGTCCGTGAGCGGAATCGAGCGCAACGATGTCAACTCCTTTGGCAACCAGCGCCTGTATTCTTTCGAGCGAATCTGCACCTACGCCGATTCCTGCACCGACTCTCAGTCTTCCCTGGGTATCTTTGCACGAATTCGGATATTCTGACAAATTGTCGATGTCTTTGATGGTGATCAGTCCGATCAGTTTGAAATCATCATCAACAATCGGAAGTTTCTCCACCCGATTTTTCAAAAGAATGTCTTTTGCTTTGTGCAAATCCGTATTGATATCTGAAGTGATCAGATTGTGTTTTGTCATCACATCTTCAACCCTTTGATCCATATCGGTCTGATAACGGATGTCGCGGTTGGTGATGATGCCGACCAGCGTATTGTTTTCTTCAATGACCGGCAGACCTGAAATCCTGTAATGTTTCATCAGTTCTTCGGCATCTTTGAGCAGATGATGACGTGAAAGTGTGATCGGGTCGGAAATCATTCCGCTTTCTGATCTTTTTACCGCATCAATCTGAGATGCCTGATCTCCAATCGACATATTTTTGTGGATGAAGGCCAATCCGCCTTCTCGGGCAAGCGATATTGCAAGTTTGTATTCCGAAACCGTATCCATTGCAGCCGAAACCAAAGGAATATTGAGCTGAATCTGATCGGTCAGTCTTGTTTTTAATGAAACCTGATTTGGAAGAACTTCTGAATAAGAAGGCACCAGAAGGACGTCGTCGAAGGTGATTGCGTCCTGAATAATTTTATCTGATAAAGGCATTGCTTTTTGCCATGCAAATTTAGGGAATTCAAAAAGAATAATATCCACAAAACATAAAAATATGTTCAAAAACTGTGATAATTTAAGATACTTTCACACTTTTTTAATCGTTTCAACTGTAAAATAGTTCTTATTTTCGCAGGATAAATTCTTCTTAATGAACATTTCTTTCAAAAAATGGAATAATCGTCTCGGAATCATCATGTTTCTGATCGGCTCGATCGTCTATCTGTTAACGATGGAAAGAAAGCTGAGTTTCTGGGATTGCGGTGAATACATCGTGTCATCTGCAAAACTCGGTGTTACCCACGCACCCGGTGCGGCATTGTTTCAGCTGATCGGTGCGGTTTGGTCCGGACTCGCATTTGGCGACGGAACCAAATATGCACTGGCGATCAACTCGATGTCTGCCGTTTGCAGCGCACTGACCATCATGTTCCTTTTTTGGACGATCACCCATTTTGTCAGAAGAATGTTCAATCCGACCAAAGCAGACGGAATTTCTGAAAATGTATTCGGTACAGAATTAAACAGTTCACAAACCTGGATTGCACTCGGAAGCGGTCTTGTCGGTTCGGCGGTTTTTATGTTCAGCGATACTTTTTGGTTTTCGGCAGTCGAAGGCGAAGTGTATGCGATGGCATCGATGTTTACCGCTTTGCTGGTCTGGCTCGGATGCAAATGGGAGGAAGAAAAAGACGAAAAAAGAGAAAACAGATGGCTGCTGCTGATTTCGCTGGTGATCGGTTTGGGAACCGGCGTCCACCTGATGGTGATCCTCGCCATTCCGGTTGCATGCTATCTTTATTATGCAAAACATTATAAATTCACCATCAAGAATTTTATCATCGCAAACCTATTGACAGCGATTTTCCTTGGATTTGTATTCAAAGTCCTCTTTGAAGCGGTGATGACTTTCTTTGGAAATACAGAGATTTATGTGGTCAACAATTTCGGGCTTCCGTTCAATTCCGGAACCTTTGTAGCCGGCATCATATTGGCAGCAGTATTTTATTTTGTTTTGAGAATTTCAACCAAAAAGAATTGGAAACTCGTCAATACAATGACGCTTTCGCTGCTGTTTATGCTGATCGGTTTTTCTGCCTGGATGATGATTCCGATTCGTGCCAATGCAAATCCGCACATGAATTTGAACGATCCGGATACCGCATTGGGAATGCTCGATTATTTCAACCGTACCCAATACGGCGACTGGCCGACGGTTTACGGTAAAACTTATGTGGCCGATATTGCAGATGACGGAATCGCAACTTCGCCAACCGGAAATTATGAAACCAGAATCATCGGTGAGAATTATGTAAAAGACAAATCGAGAGGAAAATATATCAAAGTTTCGGACCGAAAAGAATATGTGTACAATAAAAAGTATCTCAAATTCTTTCCAAAAATGTACTACAGTGACGATCCGGATACGATGGAGAATTATGCAATGATGTACGGATTTCCGGAATTCTCGCTGAATACTGCCTATTTCAACAATCTTGACGACAGCTCAGATATCAGAGCACAGAAAAGACAGTTTGCAGAACAGTTGTACAGTGAACTGATCAAAAAGCGGGATGATCACAAACTGAAAATTGCAGATCTGAAAGAAAATGCGGATATACTGAATATAGAATCACCGACTTTCTGGCAGCAAATGAATTATTTCATCGACTTCCAGTTGGGTTATATGGGATTCAGATATTTTATGTGGAATTTCTCAGGCCGTCAAAACGACTGGGAAGGAAATATGCAGGTGACCAAAGGAAACTGGATCAGCGGAATTTCGCCGCTCGATAATTACAGGTTGGGTGATCAGTCAACGCTGCCTGCAGTTTTTAAAGAAAATAAAGCGCACAATGTCTATTTTATGCTGCCGCTGATTTTGGGTCTGATCGGTTTTTTTGTTCAGCTAAACAGAAACGCGGTTCACTGGTGGGCAATCCTTTCACTGTTTTTGCTCACAAGCGTCGGCATCATCTTTTATACCAGTGTGAAACCTTTTGAACCGAGAGAAAGAGATTATGCGCTGGTCAGCTCGTTTTATGCGTTTGCCATCTGGGTCGGACTCGGTGTGCAGGGAATTTATCTGCTCATCGGTTATCTGAAGAAAAAACAGCTTCAGACAAAAACGGCCATATTGATTTCAGGTCTGTGTCTGCTGGTTCCGATATTGATGGGCTTCCAGAATTGGGATGATCACGACCGTTCAAAAAGAGAAGGCGCTTATGCATTGGCTTACAATTATCTGAATAATCTTGACAAAAATGCAATCCTGTTTGTATATGGCGACAATGATACCTATCCGCTTTGGGGATTACAGGAAACCGAGAATTTCAGAGATGATCTGAAAATCGTCAATTACACACTTTTGGGTTCACCATGGAATATCGAACAGTCATTGAGAAAGACCTACAATGCGGCGCCATTGCCGTCAAAACTCGAATACAAAGATTATCAGCTCAATACAAATGACAACATCATGGTGGTCGGCGGAAATATCAAATCGATTTTTGGTCAGCTACACAGTCTGTTCAAAGAGGAAAGCGATTTGAGTGTTCCCGAAATTATGGAATTGCCGCCAAACCAGATTACGCCTTATTTGAACGATCCGGGTTATGATCCTGCCGGAATTCAGGAATTGTACAGAACCATCCGTCCGCTTGAGAAATATCTGGTTCAGGACAGTATGACCGTTAAAGAAGCTTATCAGTTTCTGATGGAAAAAAGCGCTGCAAAAGATGCACTTGCAGATTATTTTGAATATCCGGTCGGATCGGTTAATTATCTGCCGGTGGACAAAATTGTGATTCCGGTCAATAAGGAAAATGTGCTCAAGTACGGAATTGTTTCAGCAAAAGATGCCGACAAAATTGCGGATCATATCACCATCAAGATCAATAAAAGACAATTGTACAAATCCGAACTGC
This sequence comes from Flavobacteriia bacterium, assembly GCA_019455045.1. GTDB lineage: Bacteria > Bacteroidota > Bacteroidia > Flavobacteriales > Weeksellaceae > Moheibacter. The sequence continues at coordinate 30,719 of JACFND010000002.1, read as the reverse complement.
TGATGATTTCAATGTTTGCAGAATACAACTGGGATCGAGCCATTTATTTCAGCGGCGGCGGAATCTCGGATCCTTCAAATGTTTTCTGGCTGACAGATTATTTGGAAAACAACGGTTTCAGTTACAAACTGGTTCCGGTCAAAACCACTTTTGGAAAAGACGGCAAACTCGGCAGAAGCAATCCCGAAAAAATGCTTGAAAACTTCAAAGGTTTTAAATGGGCAAATTACAATCTGAAAAATGCCTCTTTCTCAAATACAGACAGAAATTACACCAATACCTATCGAAATATCTCAAGCCGTCTGGCGCTTGATTTTATTGATAAAGGTGACAACAAAACCGCAATTGAAATTCTGGATAAGGTCATGGAAATGATTCCCGACGAACCCCGATATGATTTCGGTCTGGCAACAGAAAGAATTGCATTGGCCTATCGAAAGGCAGGTCAGGAAGAAAAAGCATCAAAACTGCTCGAAACCGTCAAACAGAGACTGGTTCAGAAAATTGATTATTACGAATCACTGCCCGACCGGGTCAGATATACCGTCAGCGGTGATCTTTCGGAAGCGAGAAGCGATTATTCAATGATGATTTATGAGCAGGTGCGTGCATATCTGGACGCAGGTCAAAAAGATGCGGCGATGAAACTGTTCCAAAACGAATTCAAGCCGATACGCGAAAAACTGATTCAGTCCTATCAGGGATACAAAACCGAGGGAATTGTGGATGTGAGAGAACAAAGAAATATTGACAATCAGTTCAGATTTGTCAGCGAACTGCTCGGTGTTGCGGATATGATCGATACGGTCTATGCCAACAGACAGAGCGATGAGATTTATGAAATTTTAACCAATAAGAAATAAAAAAGAGAATATGAAAAAATTGATTTTGACAGTGATTTTCGCTGCAATCGGACTGGGAACGATCAATGCTCAGGAAGGTTTGAAAGGAGGTGCTTATGTCGGAGTTCCGTCGGGAAATTCAACCGATTATTTTGGAATGAACTACGGTGTGTTTGCAGCCTTTCATTATCCGGTATTTGAAAATCTTCATCTGGGAGCAACCGCAGGACTTGATTTTTTTTCGGGAAAAGACATTCCGGGAACCAACCAGAAATTCAAAGGATTCACTGTTTTGCCGATTGGTGTGAGCGGTCAGTTCAATCTGTCCGATGAATTTTTTGCAACCGTCGATCTTGGTTTTGCGCTGAGTCTGAGCAAAGACTATACCGGCGGATTCTTTTTTCAGCCAAAAGGCGGCTGGCAGAATGAATATGTGCAGGTGTTCGTATTTTTCAAGAATCTTTCGAGCAAACTCGACACTGCGACCAGTTTTAAAAACTTCAACAGCATCACCAGCATAGGTGTGGGCGGTGCTTATAAATTCTGATTCAAATCAGTTAAAATACAAAAGGCGGTTAAAATCCGCCTTTTTTATTTCTGTTTGATTTGATTTGATTCAAAAAAGTCCGTGCAGTTCTGCATCGACCTTGTCATAAATATATCCGAGATCTTCGGGATTGTTGACAAAATCAAGATTGTCTACATCTATGATCAGCAGTTTTCCTTCGTTGTAATTTTTGACCCATTCCTCATATTTTTCATTCAGACGGTTCAGATATTCAATGCTGATCGAGCTTTCGTATTCGCGTCCTCTCTGATGAATCTGTTTGACCAGTGTCGGAATTGAAGCTCTGAGATAGATCAGCAAATCGGGCGCCTGAACAAATGAATTCATCAGATTAAAAACCGTCAGATAATTTTCATAATCTCGCGTCATCAGCAGACCCATATCGTGGAGATTGCTTGCAAAAATGTATGCATCCTCGTGTATGGTTCTGTCCTGAATGATGTCAAGTCCGCTTTCTCTGATTTCCTTGATCTGTTTGAAACGGCTGCCCAAAAAATAAATCTGAAGATTAAAAGCCCAGGTTTCCATATCGTTATAAAAATCATCCAGATACGGATTCTGATCAATGTCTTCAAACTGTGGTTTCCATTTAAAATTTTTGGCCAGTAACTGTGTAAGTGTCGTCTTACCCGCACCGATATTCCCTGCGATGGCTATATGCATTTAAAAAAAGTTTTGAGAGTCGTAAAGATAGACAACCTTATCCTTTAACACAAAAAGATAAGACTTATTTAATGAAAAAAAATCAAAACCGTCTGTTTCAGCTATCTTTTCAGACAGGTTTGTTTTCTGATCCAATCTGTATATTTCGCCTTCTTTTGAATAAAAAATATAATTTTCAATCACATACAGCTGATCATATTCATCGATCGGAATTACTTTTTCAAGATTTGCAAATTCATCAAATTTCAAAATCTTTCCGTTTCCTGCCAGATAGATTTTATTTGAATAATAGATCAGTTTTGTAAAAAACTCGGCAGCATCTCTGTCATTGAGGATCATCGACTGGCGGACAATCTTTTTTTCTCTGTAATTCCAAAGCAGCAAACGCTGAACCACCGGATCATAACCCCACAAAAAATTGTTGTCAACCGGCGCAGTCAAAGTGGGAGAGAAGTCGGTGCTCGAATTCAGAGGAATTGGATCCTGAACCGGATTGAGCTGATTGTCAAGAATCAGCAGATTAAAAAATCCGGATTTCAGACTGAGCTGCAAAATGTTTTGGGTATTCAGTTCTTCGAGTATATTTCGGTTCGAAAAACTCTTTCTTTTTTTGGTTTGACATTCAATTTTATTGAGTTCGGTCGAATTTCTGATAAAATAAATATTGTTGAAATCATCAGTTCCAAAATCTGTGATTTCGCCGTCAGCTTCGAGTCGGATTGAATCAATCGGAATCAGTTCCTGTCCAAAACCGGAATTAAAAACCAAAACAAAAATCAATATCCAAAAATGGTTTTTCATAGTCTTTTCAAAGATAAATGTTTTTTCGGTTTTCGGTTTGAATGAGTTTTTATTATGATTTAATTTCATTTGATTCATTAAAAATCAGTCCGAATTCGACTGTTAAAAAATTGCATCATTTAATTTATTGATTAACTTTAACAGAACTAAAAGCAAGCCTGTGAAGTCACTTTTATTATTTTTCTTTACAATTTTTGGTATTTATTCGCTTGGCCAGCAAAGACAATATACGGGAACAGTGCTTGACAGCATTGGGAATCCGGTCGATAAGGCTGAGATCTGCAGAGTGAATAATTCAAATTTCTCAAAATCAAATTGTGTAAATTCAGACCGTTGGGGAAAATACAGGATTCAGCTCAATACCGGAAATCTGATTTCAATCGAAATCAAATACGATTCAATTCCAAATGTGCTCAAATATTATGAATACAGAGAAGATCCTTTTGACGAAACCGCTTCGCTGACAGAGATTGAAAGAGTCAAAGACATAAAGAGCTGGCCCGATCAGACCGACAGTCTTGGTTTTTCTGAAAATTATAGGATTGAAAAAAAATCGGTGAATAAATTTCAGCCTTCAAAAGTTGAAATCATTGGTGATTCAGCCAGACTTTACACCGATTATGATTATGTAAAAGGTGAGTTGGGTTTTGATTTGAATTTTTCATATTCGATTTCTGAACACTTGAAAACGCCCGATCTTCAAAATCGTTTTGTTCAGGGAAGACCCGACAACGGCGCTTATACCCACTTTGGTCCGCCCGAGGCTTTCAGCTGGGGACCCGATATTTCGTCTGTAAACGGTCTGACCGGATACAATCCCAACCGGATTTTTCAAAAAGGAAATAATTTCAAAACCGGACTGAATGCAGCATATAAGAAAGGAAGCAATTTCTTTAACTTTAATTTCCTGAATCAGACCGAAGACGGTTTGTTCCGGCCGATCAAATCAAATTCAAATCAGTTCAAATTCAATTTTAATTTTCCTGCCTGGGGCGGTGTGATGAAAACCAATGCATCCTTTACGATGAACAAGGACGAAATGCCGCTCGCAGCAAACAATTATATGAATGTTTTGTACGCCGCATGGAATTCTCCTTTTCATTTTGACACTTCTCAAATCCTGAACAACGGACAGCAGAATACGGCTTCTCAGATGTATAACAATCCCGAGTTTTTGCTCAAATACAACCGTGATCTGAGAAAAGAATCTCAAATCAATCTCGGTGCTGATTATTCGGTCAAACTGGAAAATTGGACGGTTGGCGGAAATCTTTCATACAATTATTTCAATCAGAAATTCAATTACGGCCAGATTCCGATGATGTCACAACTGATTGAACCCGAATTTTTTAAAAGAGATTTCAGCCAGCATTTTGTAAATCTGAAACTGCATTCCGAACTGAAGGATTACAGTCTTCCTGTTTCGTTGTATTTTGATTGGATTCATCAGTACGAATCAATTCAACTCGACAAAACCAGATTTTCAAATTATACTTCACCCGAAAATTTTCCTGGGGGTGGTCAGTCTTTCAAAATGTATGATGCCCAAAAACAAAGATATACTTCGGTGCTGAGTGGAAGGATTGAATACAACGCAAATCTGGACGCACTGGAATTGACGGATAATCTCACTCAATCGCTGATCTATACAAATACCAATCAGCAGTCATTTGGTTATCAGCTCAACAATCGTTTGCTGGTGCAGTCATACGATTATTTGATTCGGGCTGTTGATTTTTCTTTTGAACTGAACAATGAAGTGAATTTCAGCGAACCAGAACTGGTCAGCAGAAATTTGAATTTTAATTCACTGAATCAGGATTTGAGCGATTTTCTGCTTTATACCGAACCTTATGAACTGCTGCTCAACAGCAATCTTAAAAATATGCGTGAAAGCAGAAATACAGAAGTGGCTTTAAAAGTTGAAATTGAGAATATTTTTTCGGTGCGAATGAGTTATTTCTATGAAAAGGTGAACAATGCATTTGCGCCGGTGTATAAAAACAATGAATTTGTCTGGGAAAATGTGGCAGACTATCATCAGCAGGGATTTGACATTACACTGGAAAAGGGCTACTGGTTTTTAAGGTCACAAAATTTTAACTGGGATTTTAAACTGAATTTTCATTCATACAAAAACAAAACCGATAACATTCTGAACGGTCAGGACAGAGTGCCGTTTTTTGGCTTCAATGAAATTTCAAAAAACTATATAGAAGGTCAGCCGGTGGGAGTGATTGTGGGCAGTGATTATCTGAGAAATGAAAACGGTCAGGTCATAATTGACGACAATGGTTTTCCGATTGTGGATGACAATCTGAAAGTCATTGCTGACCCAAACCCTGATTTCAGTATGAATTGGTTTAACAGTTTAAAAGTTCATAATTTTTTGCTGACTTTTAACTTTGAATGGCAAAAGGGAGGACAGATTTGGAACGGGACCCAAAACACACTGAATTATTTTGGTCGTTCACAACTGACCGGTGATTTGAGGGATGTGACCGGATATGTTTTTGACGGAGTCAACACTTCTGGCCAGCCCAATACGGTGCCGGTTGATTTTTCAAATCCTGCCAATGATCTTTCCGAAAACAGATGGGTGAGATACGGTTTGAACGGTGTTGCGTCGGATGCGGTGGAAAGCGCATCATATCTCAGACTTCAGCATCTTTCTTTGAGTTATCAGACCAAACTCAGAAAATATCATTATTCTCCAATCACCCAGCTGACGGTTGGTGTTTTTGCTCAGAATCTCTGGGTTTCTTCAAAATATTCGGGTGTCTTTCCCGGAAACGGATTGCTTGGAAATCCTGCCGGAATCGGTTTGGATTATTATAATTTTCCTTTGACAAGGGTGTATGGGATTTCTTTAAACTTAAAATTCTGATCGATGAAAAAGCTGATTTTCTTTCTTTTGATACTTCCGGTTCTGAATTTTGCACAAAGTTTTATTCAGCAGAAAACTGATGAATTTTCAGAAATCTTTCCTGTCGAAAAAGTTTATGTACATACAAATGCAACGCTTTATCAGCCGGGTGAAACCATTTTCTTCAAAGCTTATGTAACCGACGGTGAGCAGCATATCAGCAGTCAGAGCAGTCTGCTGTATGTGGATGTGATCAATCCTGCAGGGAATGTTGTTGAGAAGCAAACTTATCAGGTTCATCTGGGCAGGGTTTCGGGAAGTTATGATATTAACATCAATTCAAATGGTGGTTTGTACAAATTAAGAGCTTATACCTTGTGGCAGAAAAATTCTGATTCGGATATTTTTGAAAAAGAAATTACGGTTCAAAGATTTATTGCGCCAAGACTGCTGATGAAACTTGAAGTTGAAAAAGAAGCTTATGGAGAAGGAGATGAAGTCAGCGCAAAGGTTTCGATCAGAAATCTTCAGGACATACCGATTAAAAATCTTGAATTTGAATATGAAGCTGAGATCGACGGTCAGACCATCGTTCGTCAGACTGCCGTTAGCGATGAAGAAGGAAATTATCAAATCCGTTTCAGTCTGCCCAAAAAACTGTCCGGGAATGACGGTTCGCTGAATGTAAAATTTGAATATGAAAGCAATGTCGAGTCGATTTCAAGGACCATCCCGATTTTACTGCACAGCATCGATCTTCAGTTTCTTGCCGAAGGCGGTTATTCAATTTCGGGTTTTCCACACAGATTTGCATTCAAAGCGCTGAACAAATACGGAAATCCGGCGGATGTAAAAGGAATTATCGTTGATCAGTTCGGAAATAAAATTTCTGATTTTGAATCATTTCATCAGGGATTGGGAAGTGTTGAACTGACTCAGGAAACAGGCAGAAAATATTTTGCAAAAATCACTTCTCCTTTTGAATCAGACAGTCTGATTGAACTTCCTTCGCCCAAAAACAGACCGGCTACGCTTGAACTCAACCGGATCAATGATCAGGAAGTCAATGCTGTGATTTATTCCACAGGAAATCAGAATCTGAAACTGGTGGTAAAAACGGTTTCAAATATTTATTTTGAAAAAATGATTCAACTGAATCCGGGCAAAAACGAGCTGAATGTTTCAACAACAGATTTTCCGGTCGGAATCCTTCAGTTTACATTGTTTGACGGAAATCATCCGATTGCTGAACGTCTGATTTTTAACGGTCAGGATCTGGGATTGAAAATTGAAATTGAAACCGACAAAGAAATTTACAATACACGCGAAAAAGTAAATGCAAAAATTCAGACAAGACTGGCTGACGGAAAACCGGTTTCTGCCAATCTTTCGGTCAGTGTGCTGAATGACAAAATCATTTCTTTTCTGGATGACAAACAGCACAATATCAATTCGTGGCTTTTGGCAGGAAGTGAATTGTCGGGAGAAATTTATGAACCTGAATTTTATTTTGATTCAAAAGAGGAAAAAAGACATCAGGCGCTCGATTTACTGTTAATGACACAGGGTTGGCGTTTTTACAATTGGGAAAAAATATTTTCTGACGATACGGTTAAAATCAAATTTCCAGCTGAAAATAGCCAAAAAGTGGAGGGCTTTATTTATAGAGTCAAAAGAAATGACAAACGGATTCCGCTTCAGACAAAAATGTATCTGATCGACGACGGTTTTATCTATTTGACCGAATCAGATAAAGACGGCAGATTCAGTTTTCAGTTACCTTTCCATGTCAGTTATCCGTTCATCTTTGCGGAGACCAGACCGGGCGAAGATATTAAAGTTGAGTTTGACAAATTAAAAGATGACAAATCAATTGAAATTGTAAGAAAACCAAATTCGGATTATGATGATTCTGAAGCAACTGTAAAAGAACCGGATGAAAAGACCGAAGAAACCAAGACAGATTCAAGCGAGAACAAAGACAAGACTGTTAGTAATGACGGGTTTGAAGATGATGAGGATTGGTGGGATTTGAATGGAGACAATATTGAGTTGGAAACCGCAGTGGTTACAACCTTGGGTTCTGTTTATGATTCTTCAAATTCTGCAATAGTGACAATTGTTCCAAACTCACTCAGTTATACCCCGACTTCATCGGTGGAAGATGCATTAAGCGGCAGGATTGCAGGTCTTAACACGGTTGGTACGCCCGGAGCAGCCGATCGGATAGTGATTAGAGGCGTAGCGGGTCTTTCGGCCAATCAGGCGCTGATTGTGATAGACGGCATTCCGGTTTCGGCAGGAGGATGGGAAAGTCTGCCGGTTTCTCAGATCAATTCGGTGTCTGTGCTGAAAGGCAATGCCGCAACTTCGCTTTATGGTTCGAGGGCGATAAATGGCGCAATCATCATTACAACTGTCGGAAATATTTCAAATCCCAACAATCTGAATATCAAGGTTGGGAAGAAAAAGGATCTGACAAACGCCTATTATTCGGGCAGGTATGTTTATTACAGCGAGCCAAGAGAATTTTATATGCCCAAATATGAATCTCTGAAAACAGCCGATAAAAATGATTTCAGACGATGCACTTACTGGAATTATGATCTGACGACTGATGAAGAAGGAAAGGCAGAATTTTATTTTTACAATTCTGATGAAAGTACTGTTTTTAGGATTATAGCAGAAGGTTTTGATGGAAACGGTTCAATCGGACGAACTGAAAAAACTTTCTCGACCCGAGATGAAATTGAAATCGAAACCAAATTTCCGCTTTATGCAACCGAAGGTGATGAAATTCAAATGCCGGTTTGGATCAAAAACAACAGCGCCGAAACTTTGGATGCAAATCTGAGTTTTGATCTGCCGGGTCCGCTAACATTAAAAAATCATAAATATGATCTGCTGCTGAAACCAAACGATATTCAGACTTTCAATTCGCCCATTCGTGTTGAAAACGGTTCTGAAGGTGATTATAAATTCAGGGTCAATCTGCTGACAGACGATTTCAGACAATCTGTAACCAAAGATTTGAAACTGTTTGGAAGAGGTTTTCCAAAAGCAATCGAACAGTCGAGCATAGAAAAAGCTGAAATCAGTTTCAACTCGCTGAATGTCATTCCGGGCAGTGAATCTGCATTTTTTACGATTTACCTCAATCCGCTTGAACCGATTCTTGGCGGAGTTGAGAGAATCATCAAACAGCCGCACGGATGTTTTGAACAGCTGACTTCGTCTGTTTATCCAAATATTTATGCATTGAAATTACTGGAATCAAATTCATCAGAAGAAAATAAAAAGCTTGAGAAAAAAGCTCGCCATTATATGGATTCGGGTTACAAAAAGATGATCGCTTATGAAGTGAAAGGCGGCGGTTTTGAATGGTTTGGCCATCAGCCGGCAAGTGTATATCTGACCGCTTTTGGCCTGATTCAATACACTGAAATGAAAGATTATATGAAGGTGGATCAAAAAATGCTGAGCCGGACTTTGGACTGGCTGAATTCAAGAAAGGACAGCATCGGCGGATACAGTCAGGAAAGAAAATATCAGAAAATTACAAACCAGAGATATCTGATTACCAATGCTTACACAAATTATGCATTGAGTTTTGCAGGCGTGAAAGATATTGAATTCCAATACCAAACCGCTTTTGAAGAAGTAAAACGTTCGCGCGATCTGTACAGAATGGTTTTGACTGCTCTGACTGCGCGTCAGCTTGGAAAAACAGAGGATTTCAATCTGCTGATGGAAATGCTGAGAGACGGAATTTCGGGCAAAGGAATTGAAAATGTTACAGCACAGGGATCGATTACTTATTCGGGCAAAAGTTCTTTGAGAACAGAAATTCTGGCATTGTATGCACAGGCTTTGATGAAATCAGGTTTTATTTCCGATGAATTGAATCAGGTGATGAAAGAAATTATAATGTCGGGCAGCAAAGGTTATTTTGGTTCGACTCAGGCGACCGGTCTGGCATTGAAAGCGATTTATGAATACAATGAATTGTACAATCAAGCTCCGGCGAACAGCGGTGACAGCGTCTTTTTGGAAATCAACGGTCAAACCGTTATTGACAAAACCATGACTGAGTTTTTGGAATTGGGAGAAAAGGAGAAAAAGAATCTGTATGAATTCAATGTGCTGAAATATTTAAAATCAGGAAACAATACGGTTAAAATGGTAGTGAATTCCGAAAAATTAAGTTTTATTGATTTCAGTTACTGGTATAGAAGCACACTGCCAGACAACAGCAGCGAAGCCAAAGTGAAACTTGAAACCTCAATTTCAAAAACAAAATTAAAAACCGGAGATACCGGAAGAATGAAAGTTCAGGTAAAAAATCTGACTTCTGAAGAACTGCCGATGACGATTGCAAAAATTGGAATTCCGGGCGGAATGTCGGTTGAACCCAAACTGCTCAAAGAAATGATTGAAAACGAAAGAGTTTCTTATTACGAATTGGAAGATAATTTCCTGGTGCTGTATTGGAGATATCTGGATCCGAACGAAATCAAAACGGTTGAACTGGTATTCAAAGCTGAAGTTCCGGGCATTTATACAGGCGTTGCTTCTTCAACTTATCTGTATTATACCGAAGAATTTAAAAACTGGAATGAAGGTTTGAAAATTGAGATTGAACCCTGAATGTGATTCATTAATTTTAATTCAATTCAAAAAATAAAGCCGGCTGATTGACAAACAAAAAGCCGGCTTTTTAACCGTGACCGCGGAAGGATTCGAACCCTCAACCCTCAGAGCCGAAATCTGATATTCTATCCAGTTGAACTACGCGGCCGATCAGCCGCAAAATTAAGAAAATTAAAATCTTTATGACCGATTTGAGATTTTATTTTTTTGAGCGAATTCAGGCTTTTGATTATTTCTTTGAATGAATTTACAAACAAAAAAACCGCCTTACAAGAAGACGGTTTTCGGTTTAATAAAATGTTGGTTGCCGGGGAAACGGCAATAAATATAAAAAGTGGTTTAACGTTTAATCACTTTTTTGACGATGCTCTGATTGAGCACCAGTATATAAATGCCTTTTGGCAGATATTTAAAATCGATTCTTTGGTTTTTGACTTTTCCGCTGCTCAGCTGTTGTCCGCTCAGATTAAAAATTGAATAACTGAAATCAAGCTTTGAACTGATGTTCAGATAATCGCTGACCGGATTCGGATACACCATAATCGCTTCGTCACCGCTGATTGTGATTTCTTCGTTGGACAGATTCAACCCCGCAGTATATCTTGCTTCGTCGGTTGCACATCGCACATTCATTCCCGCCTGCGGATAAACGCCGGTTCCGGTTCTCATGTAATCATTTGCACCGTTTGGTTTGAGCTGCATTCCCAATGCATAACCGACCATATAATCGCTCATCGCGGCTGTCCAGACACCGGTGGTCGAAAGATTGACCTGATCATCGCCCAGTTCGCCTCTGATTCCTGTTCTCGGAAAACTTCCGATTCTGAATTCTTCACTGTCAAACTGCCAGCCGGCACGATTTCCGTTTACACTGATTTTTTGTCCGCCATAGCTGCTTTCTGTATTGTAATAATCTCTCTGGTCAACACCGTTTCCGCCGTCATTTCCAAAATACCAGGGCGAAGTTCCTTTGCCCGAAGTCCTGAGCAGCACCACCGAATAGTCGGGGACACGCCAGCCTTCCGGACACGGATCAAATGCAGATTTTTTGGTTCCGTGACCCCATCGGTCAGCCATCAGCGAACGGTCGCCCTCGCTACCGACAGAATTTGAAATCCAGTCTCTGATTTTTGATGCATCAATCGCATTGGGTGCGGTATAAGATTCGCCCTGACCCGAATGAAACAGGAAAGTGAGCGGATTCTGAACCGAATATTTCAATACTTTTTTTGCTGCGCCGTATTTGTCATCGCTTCCCTGAAGGCCTGCCATTCCGGCATAATAGGTATAATCTTCGGTATAGAAAGATTCATAATCTGCAGAAGTAATCGGCTGATAGGTTACATAACCGTTTGCATCGACTGCTGTTCCTTTGTAAATGCTGTAAGTTTCATTTGAACCCGGTTTTTTAAAATCGGGTATCGGGTCTTTTCTTCCCCACTGATAATGGAATCCGCCCGATTCTTTGATTTTTGCAATCTCATTCGGATCGGTCACATCAGAATTTGAAACTTTTGGAAATTTCTCAATCGCACCGAGATTTCTGTCCATAAAATTTGTGGTCAGTGGCGGATAAGTGCTTTTTGTCAGATTGACGATATGATGCGGAGTCGGAATCACATCTTCGGTTGTATAGGTCACCGTTCCAATTTCAGAAGCAGGTGCCCAGATATGCCAGCTCCAATATGCCGGATTGTTGATGTTTTCATTGTGAAGCGAAACCACTGCATTTCCGGTCTGATCCGGATTGAATTCAACAACGATTTCAGAATTTTTCGGATCGGATGCCTGTGAAATATTGATTTTCTTGATCAATTGGGTATTGGTGGTCCAAAAAACTTTTGCTTTCAGATTATTGTCCGGAAGCATATCGTTGTCGGTCAGCAACTGGTTATAAACCGAGAATGCTTTGCTGACCGGAATTCTGAGTTCTGTCGTTGTATTGTCAATCAGATAGGAATTCGGGTCGTCCAGGCCTTTTGTGTATTCCTGATATTCCGGGGTTGAAATATAATTTGTTGAAAAGAATCCGATCAGATCTTCATTCGGATCTTTGATACATCTGACACCGTGACCCGATGCCGTATTTGATGTTTCATTGATTCTGACACGGTATCTGCCCACACCTTCGTCAGGCTGATCTGTGTCTGCGATATAATAAAAGAATCTCGGATAAGAACCGCCGTAAGTTGCCGACCATACGCCGCCGTCAGCCAGTTCGTCCTGATAGATTGCATTTGAATAAGAACCGTTTTGTTTGTACAGCTGAAATCTTCCATTGATTGAAACCATTCCCAGATCACGATCTGCAACAGCCGAATAATCAAAACCGAGTTTCGGATAAACTTTCAGCCCTTCCAGAACCGGATTTTCGACGGTATGCTGAATGGTTGCCAGCGGTTTTCCGTTGTTTACATCGGGATTCAGCACAAACTGACCGTTTACATAATCATTGTACAAATCATCATTTCCGCCGCCTCCTCTGCCGTATGGCGAAAGGTTGTTGTTGACCGCTTCACGGCCATAGTTTGAAACCACACGCCAGCCGCCCGGACAGGGATCATAAACCGATTTTATTTCATAAGATTTGCTGTCTTCAGATACATCCTGATTTGAACTGTTTGCGTTTGAAGGACCGCCTCTGTAATTGTCCGCCCACAAATCCCAGGCAATCGCAGGATTCTGACTTTTCAGTGCCTGATTTGAAAACCAGTTGCCGTCATCCGTATAAATCATATATTCGATCGGATGCTGAACTGCATATTTGATATTTGAGCCGGCTTCATTATAAGGTCTTTCCTTCATCGTGTAATGAAGTCCTTCGGGTGAGAATGAATCTTCGTTTGTGATATTTCCGACGAGACCGTTCAGTTCGTAATAAGTTCTGTCTTTGTGCAGCAATGGTGGAAACGGATCTTTTCTTCCCCACTGATAAAACAAACCGGCTGATTTGTGCCAGTCGTTGCCCAAAAAGTATTTGCTGACTGCACCCAGATTTCTGTCCATGTGTTTGGGGTCAAAACGCTCGTTTTGAAGATCGGTTTCAAAACCTTTTGTGTATTCGATTCCGTTGGTCGGATCGTCGGTCACCCACACATGCCAGGTCCAGTAGATCGGGTCTGATGTGTTTCCGTTGGGACCGACATGCAGTGAAACCACCGCATTTCCTTTCATACCTTTTTTAATTGCAACACGGATTTGTGCATCTTCATTTGAACCGCTGATCGAAACCGAACGGATCAGTCCGGGTTCGTCTTCCCAATACAGACCTGCCGACTGACTGCCCGACGGAATCGGACTGTTCAGAAAACCGCTCGGATCTGACCATGCACGATAAGCTTTTTTGACCGGAATCAGTAGACCGCCGTAATTTCCCTGATCGGCGAGATCCACATCATAAATATACGAATTGGGAGCCCTTGAATAGTCCTGTGCCATTGCAAAACCGCTCCCCAAAATCAGTAAAGAAATCAATAAATTTTTCACCTCTTTTTATTTTTTAATTCAACCACTTTTTTGTCCGGTTTCAGGATCAGGGCAATCGGTTGTTCGATTTGGCGAACAGCAGACGGCTCCGTCTTTATTCGGACGGGTTCACAGGCATGAGGCGGTTACCGAAAAATCGGTCACATACAGATATAGGTTAATTCTGCGCATAGGTGAGGTGGTGTGCGCATAGGTCAAGATGGTTAAATATAGGTTTTGGCAGTTTGCACAGGCTGGTTACTGTGCGTGCGGATGGTTTAAAATTGTTGCAGAAAACACTGATTATTAGGCTTAATTGTTATTCTTTGTTTTACTTTTTCTGCAAAAACGAAAAACAAATATATAAAAAATATTATAATCCCAAAATTTTTATTCCCTGATCAAAAATGATGTCATCCGGAATCTTTGCAGACTTTAGTTTGTCCAAATCTTTTTGAAGTTCGGGCGTGATGATTCCTTTTTCTTTGGTCAATTTTACAACGCCTTCATAATCGCCGTTGCCCTGAAGAGTAAGGATCAGTTCGGAAAGTCCTTTGATTGATTCTTCCATTTTGTCGAAATTCACGATATAGGTTCCCTTTTCGGTTCGGCTGAATGCTCCGTTTTCCTCAAAATAATTGAAACAGATCATATTGGCTGTGCCGTGTGCACTTCCGCCAAAACGGATTGACCTGAGGATTCCTGCCAGAAAAGTGACCATATATTCTTCTCTTATTCCCTGAAGTTCTTTTTTGTCAAGCATTTCAAGAACCATATACAGACCAAGTATATCTGCTTTTCCTTCTTCGAGATGAGACTGCTGTTCTTTGAGTGCTTCGCGCACCGTTCCTTTTCCGTTGATTGTGTTTTTGATGCCCAGACCGTGTGCAATTTCATGAAACATCACATTGGTAAAGAATGCATCAAAACTTACCCATTGCCGCTGACTTTCATCGATCAGAATGTTTGTGATCGGCATCATGATGTTTTCAAATTTTGCATTCATTGCATTTTTGAGTTGCAGACGTCTTGTTCCTTTTTCCAACTGAACTTTTTCGTCATTCGGCAGGTTGATTGCAATTGTTTTTCCGCCCGCGTTGCAGTCGCCTGCATAATATATCACATCATAAGCATTCAGATCTGATTCTGTTCCGGGTGATTCAATTTTGTACTGATCGGGAACCGGCAGATTTTTTTGAAGCTCGGGCAGATAATTGACAAATCTTTCCAGTTTTTTTGACCATTCAGTGTCTTTGACCAGAACATAAGCGGAATGAGAAGCTTTGTAACCGAATAATTCATCTTCGTAGGTTTCAATCGGGCCGACCACAAAGTCGATTCGGCTGGTTTTCATATCCATCCAGGCAACGTCGCTATCGTAGTAATCATCTGTCTCAAGCGCTTTTGCTCTCAACAGCAGATAGTTTTTCAATTCCGGATTTTCAGCATAAGTGGCAGCTCTTCTCAGCAGTTCGGTTGCTTTTGAAATCTGTTTTTTAAAATATTCGTGATAAAAAATGGTGTACAGTTTGCCGTTTTCGTCCCTTCTGACCAATGTATAGAGGCTTTTCCCATTTTTCAGATTTGCTTTTTCAAACTCCTCTCTGGTCATATCGACCGGATAGAAATTTGCGCCCAAAGGTTTCGGTCCGAAACCCTTCAGGAACGGTCGGTTGTTGTCGAGTCTGTCCCAGGGTCCATAATTGATTTCTGCATAATTCCTTAATTCTTCGGGAGTTTTTGCAATCAGTTCGTTTTTGTCGCCGTATGCTTCATACCAGAACAGTTCGTCCATGATTTCTGCAGCTTTGATAAACAGAATGAGCATTGCTTTTTCCCTTTCGTTCAGCTGACTGATATCTGTTGTGAGTTTGACCTTTGCATAAGTTTTCAGCGAATCATCGGTATAGACAATTTCGGGTTTGTCCGTTGTGTTCGGATCCTGATTTTCTTTGTTTTTGCACGAAGTTGCGGATAGAATACCAAGAATTAGGATGATGCCTGCCAATTGTCTTCTCATTATTTTTACGGGCTTAATTTCTCAAAATTACAAAA
>JACFND010000002.1:13378-14709 GCA_019455045.1 Flavobacteriia bacterium | reverse complement strand
CCTGCCAATTGTCTTCTCATTATTTTTACGGGCTTAATTTCTCAAAATTACAAAATAATTGAAAAGTTCCGCTTAATAATGACGATTCGGGGATAAATTTTTTGATTAAAGCTGTTAAAACTTGAAGAATTGATTCAATAAAATTGAATTCAAATAAAAAAAGCTTCTGATTTCTCAGAAGCCTTTGGGTGGCTGATGGGACTCGAACCCACGACATTCAGAACCACAATCTGACGCTCTAACCAACTGAACTACAGCCACCGTTTAAATACGGTTGCAAATATAAGCTTTTTCCGTTTTAAAATAAAAAAGTTTAGACAATCGCATCAAAATTTTTCAGACCCAGATAACCGCTCAGCATATAGCCTTCACCCGCCTCGGTGCCGATCAGCATACCCAAGTCTCTGGCTCTGTTTTCTATACTGTGCTGAAACAGACTCGAAGAAATCGGAGTTTCGGGCTCTTTGCTGTCCGGATCAAAAAACTGGGTTTTGTAGGCAAAACATGCCTGATTCTTTTTTTCGATATAACCGCTCACATCCAATACGAAATCGGGTTTCAGCGGATACCACTGTACATAATGAAATATATGTTTTGGTCGCCATGCCGGCTGTCCGGTTTCAATTTTTCTCAAACCTGAAAGAAAGCATGCTTTCTCAACCAAATCGGCTCCTTTGCCGTGGTCGATATGACGGTCTTCAACCGCATTAGCCAAAACAATATCGGGCTGATATTTTCTGATGATTTTGATGATTTCCATCTGATGGGCTTCGTCATTCACAAAAAACCCGTCTCTGAAACCCAGATTCTCTCTGAAAGCAACACCCAGTATTTCGGCAGCATCTGCAGCTTCCTGTTTTCTGGTTTCTGCAGTTCCGCGCGTACCGAGTTCACCGCGTGTCAGATCGAGTATGCCAACGGTTTTTCCTTCTGCAACCATTTTTGCAACGGTTGCGCCGCAGCCCAGTTCAACATCATCCGGATGAGCACCTATGGCCAATATATCTAATTTCACTCTAATTTTATTTAATGATTGTTTTGCAAAATTACGACTTTGAACTTTGCTGTAAATTATTATACATCAATAAAACTCAGGATTTGGATTCAATCCATTTTGTGATTTTTTTGCTTTCGGGTTTTGTAATCGAATAAAAGTAATCTTCTAGCGTTCCGTCTTCGTTGATGATGTATTTTTGAAAATTCCATTTGACCGAAGAGTTTTTCTTTCCGTTCTTTTCCTTTTGGGTCAGAAACTGATAGATCGGTGCCATATCGTCGCCGGTCACATGAATCTTGCTCATCATCGGGAAAGTTACTCCGTAATTCAACTG
>JACFND010000002.1:2351-13278 GCA_019455045.1 Flavobacteriia bacterium | reverse complement strand
AAGTCATAAATTGTATTCATCGTCTGTTTATTTTGGGTTTTGCAGTTTATGAAAGTCATCAGCAAAACCATTGTCCAAATTAGCCTCATGAATTATGCCTTTTCGGTTTCTTTTACAAATTTCTTTGTTTTCGGATTGAATTTTTTATCTCTGAAATAGGCCACCAGCGTAAGCAGTGTCATTGCAGCAGCTGTGATATAAATCCAGCTCGGAACCGGAATCGGATCGCCTGCCGCATAGGAGTGGAGTCCGACCAGATAATAATTCACACCGAAATAAGTAAAAATCACAGACCAGATCGCCCACATGCTTGCAATATTGAATGCCAGTCTGCCTCTCAGACCGGGTACGATTCTGAAGTGGAGAACGACCGCATAGAACAGTACCGAAATAAACGCCCAGGTTTCTTTGGGGTCCCAGCTCCAATATCTTCCCCAGCTTTCGTTTGCCCACATACCGCCAAGAAAAGTTCCAACGGTCAGCGCAAAGATACCGATTTCGGCTGCCATTTCGTTGACGATGGTCAGTTCCTTGATCGAATGTTTGATTTTGGCGGTCGGTTTGAGTGAAATCATTATCAGTGAAATCACCGCTATCACTGCCGACAGACCAAAGAATCCGTAGCTCGAAGTGATGATTCCCACATGGACCATCAGCCAATAAGATTTCAGTACCGGCTCCAATGGCGTGATCTGCGGATCGAGCATTGAACCGCCGTGTGCAAATCCCATCATGATCATTGCGACCAAAGCACCCGCTGCCGGAATAAATGCATTTCTGTTTTTGTAAAGCAGTAAACCTGAAAATACGCCGACTGCCGATATAAATACAATCGCTTCATAACCGCTGCTCCAGGGCGCGTGCCCCGACAGATACCAGCGGACGCCGAGCCCGACCAGATGGACAAACAGTACAGCGATCATCAGTCCGATCAGTGTTTTTGTCAGTATATGGATGATTTTTCCAAATGTTTTTTTGCTGTCGGTCAGCACTTCAAAGAAAGCAAGTACAACCAGTAAAATGCCGAGCATGCTGTATGCAATCATCAGATACAGAAACAGATTGGCACGATTGTATTTGACTTCGAGATCGATTTTGGCTTTTGACGGAACCACATTTTTTCCCCATTCATGCTGATAGGCAGTGATTGCATCCAGTTTTTCGTCTGCATTTTTCCAGTCTCCGGTTTTGATTCCCTGTTTGACCGCATCAAAATATGCGGTGATATAATCAAATGCTGTTCGATTGATTTCGACCGGACTTTCTTCAGAGCTGTAGATCCAGCTGGTCCAGGTTTCAGCCAAATCATTCTTCACCGGAATGATCTTTGTGTAATAACCCAATACGATATTGTTAAAAATATTGAATCTTTCGGTTACGCTGATGACTTCTTTGTCATAATTCGACTGTTCCGCCTGTCTTTTGCTGAAAGCTTCATTGTATTGATCTTCAAGGATGTATCTTCCCGTTTCAATATCCATCAGATTGGCATAGGTCGTATATCCGTTTTTATCTGCTTTGGTTTGCTGCATCAGTGCATCGCCGCCTTTTGCACCGACTTTGATGATGGGTTCGCTGACCCATTCGCCCGGATCGATCTGCATCGACAGGAACCACTGTTCTGCGCTGATTGTTTGTCCGTCGGCAGTGTGGTATTTGTCTTTTTTATAAATTTTTCTGAGCAGTTCGAGCACATGGGTATTCATCGGTTTGATCCTTCCCTGAAAGTCCTGAACCATGATGTGCCCGAATTTGTCAGCATGCACCGGATCGACCACAGGATGCTCCCCCAGTTCGCCCGGTTTTGCAAACTGGGCTGCCGGATTCATGTCCTTGTGCGGATTTTCGGTCATTTCAGTCTGCTGATTTTGGTGTTCGGGCTGTATTGAATCCTGTGCATTTCCAAATCCGACCATCAGCATGAACGGAATCAGCAATGCTGTTTTTCGATGCATTTTCTTTAATTTTTCATTCAGTTTTGAAAAATGTGTTCCTTTCCAGAACAGGGTAACAAACATTCCTGTAAACAGAAAGAAATAACCGAGATAGGTGATGTTTGTTCCCCACCAGTCGGCATTGACTGAAAGTATGGTTCCGCTTTCATCCGGAAAATAACTCGCCTGGAAGAAACGATAACCTCTGTAATCCAACACATTGTTCATATAGATATGATGCGGAGTTTCTACTCCTTTGTCGATCACTGTGATTTCGCTTTCGTAGGAAGAAGGATTGTTTGAACCCGGATATTTGTCCATGATAAAATCATCGCATCTGATTGAGAATGGAGTCGTTATGACTTTTGAGCCAAATCCGATTGAAACATTCAGCCCGTTGATTTTTACATTTTTGCTGTATCCGGTAATCGATTTCCCGCCGGTAATCAGCAAAGTATCTTTTTCGTTTCCTGAACTCAATTCGACCAAAATCTTGTTTGAAAGGTTTTTATCCATCGGATTTGTTTTATCGCCCCGATAATAAACCACCTCACCCTGAAAAGTTCCGGCCGGAATAATGAAATTCGAATTATGAATTGTATATAATGTTCTGAAATTCAATTGCTGCGGCTGATTTACACCGATAGTGCCCGACTGACTGGCTAACAGTGCGGAGTCGGTTACCACTCCTTTTTCCTGACCGGCCATACTCATGTAATTGCCTTCAAAAGGTGAATTGATCCAAAGATTGCCCTGATGTTCAAAAAGCTGGACAGAGCCTTCAATCGGATTGTTGAAACTCATCATCGTACCGCCGATGTCTTTGATCTCGCCTTCGGTTATATAATTGTTTTCCCTGCCGTTTTGCCCCATGGTTACGATTTCGAGCATTTTTTTGCCCGACTCGTTTCTTCTGACAGAATCTTTTGCCATCGGGATATAGTCGAGTGTCTTCAGTGTGACCACTTTGTCGCCAAACTGATAACTTTGTTTGAATGTTCTTTTGAACGGCCACATTGTATTTGCAGCGTTGAAGTACGACATCCGATAAGGGTTTTGATCATATCTCAATGCTCTTTCGCTGTCACCGATATCGAGTTTGAAATAAGTTTTGTCGCTGATGATTTCGTTGGTGGTTTCTCCTTCTTTGATCGGCATTTGACCTTCAAAACTTGCATATCGGGTGATTGCACCGCCAATGAACATAACGATGAATGCAAGGTGAAACATCAGTATCGGCCATTTTTCCCTTTTCAGAAGGTTGTATTTTTTGATATTGGCAACAAAAATCAGAATCAGCCACAGCATCAGCAGTTCAAACCATTTGGCATCGTAAATCAGTGATTTTGCTGTCGGTGTATCCGTTTCACTTTCCACAAAGGTTGCAATTGCCATTGAGAAGGCGTAAATCAGCAGCAAAACGGTCATGGTTTTTGTAGAGAAAAAGAATTTTTCTATGCGTGTCATTTTTTATTCATTCCTTTAAAACATACAAAAATACAGTTTGAATTTGTTAAAACAGAAGGATTCCGATTGAATTATCCGAATTGATTCAAAAAAACATCTTTTCGGGTCTCCTGGCGGGTCCCAAAAAGATGCTTGAGAAACAAAGTTTTTTGTTTTTACAATGATTTCAGATATTCTGCCAAATCTGATTTTTCTGTACTGCTCAGCCCAAGATTATTTTGCTGATTGTACATTTCGACAACCTGAAGCAGGGTAGCCGCCGATCCGTCGTGAAAATAAGGCGGGTGCTGCCAGATACCTTTGAGCGGCGTAACCCTCCATTTTTTTGTTGCCGAACGGTTTACATAAGCTTTGTCAACAGTTACAGAAGCGCTTTGCGGGTGAAGAATTCCGCCGTTTGTCACATCGGTAAATCTCGGTCCTGAGTGACAGGTGGCGCATTGTGCCTTTCCGTTGAAAAGAATTTTTCCTTTTGCAGCTGCAGTTGCATTGTATGAACCGTCGGGTGCCGGAGGTGCTGCAATTGAGTACTGATAAGCCTGCAACGCCGGAAGATTGCCAGTAACCAAATCGTCATTTTCTCTGTGGTCAACTTCCCAATTCAACCGTTCGTCCTTGAAGAATCCGTGTCCTCGCATCTGAGTAACAGCAACATATCTGTTCCAATAAGCAACCGGTCCGACAGGTTCGTGTTCCACGTCTCCGTCACCTGTAAAGATGGCTTTTGGCAAACCGTACAATCCGAACGCAGGCGGAATGACAACCGGATTATTCAGACCGTCATGATTAAATCTCGGATCATATTTACCCGGACCCCATGAAGTTAGTATATCTTTTGTCGGCTGGTCAAGTGCAGGAGAAAGTGAAATGATCAGCCCCGGATCAAGATCTCTGTTTGGGTAACCGTCCAATCGGTTGCCTATGCCGGGCGCAAACGAATCATCTACGGTCGAATGGCAGAGCGCACAGGTTATGCCCATTCTGTCGAGGTGATAAACACCTTCTGCATCCAGACTCACCTGTCCTTTGACCCCGACCACAGCATTCAAACTGAGCAGGATCAATGTGGTCTGCGGATCTGTCAAATCAACTTCTCCGTTTTGAATTGCAGCGACCACTTCGGGCGGAAGGGCAGCAGCATCCACTTTCAGACCAACACCCAAAGCCGTAACCGGATCCACGGCAGCTTCAACCACTTCATTCATGTGCAGCACATCTGTCCAAAATGTTTCATCTCCGAAAGTTTCATATCTGAACACATTCTTGCCTTCTGCCACCAAAGCCATATCCAATGGCGGTAAATTCAAATCCCCTTCACCCGCATCAATCTGATGACCTGAATCATCATTGTTGCAGCTTGCCAGACACAGGGCTGCAATGACCGCAAAGGAAAAAATAACGAATTCTTTTTTCATAACAATTTTTTATTTTATTAATTAATTAAATCCAAGTCCTTCCAGGGCTTTAAAAAATATAGAGTGATTGAAGAAATGAAAGGTTACAAAAGATTCATTATTTTATTTTTTGCCGGTGACTTAAGAAAAATTGAAGGGAAAGGGTGACAGTTGCTTTTTATTAATTGAATTTGATTAAATTTCAGCGATTTTTAATCGACACAAAAAGACAATCTATATGGCAACTACAAACACCAAAACCAATTATCCTGCGCTTTATACACTGATCGTGGTATTCTTCTTTTGGGGATTTATTGCAGCAGGAAACAGCATCTTTATTCCGTTTTGCAAACATTATTTTGATCTTGACCAGTTTCAGTCGCAGCTGGTTGATTTTGCATTTTATACCGCCTATTATGTCGGTGCGCTGCTGCTGTTTATTTTCAGTTCGGTCAGCGGAAAGGATCTGGTGGGCAGATGGGGTTACAAAAAAAGTATTGTTTACGGTTTGCTGTTTTCGGCTTTGGGTGCTGCAGCCATGATTGTTGCGGTTGAAATCAATACTTATCTGGGCATGTTGCTCGGTCTGTTTATCGTTGCGCTTGGTTTTTCGCTTCAGCAGACGGCTGCCAATCCTTTTGCAATTCTGCTCGGCGATCAGAAAACAGGCGCAAGCCGGGTGAATCTCGGCGGTGGGATCAATTCGTTTGGGACCACCATCGGACCGCTGATTGTTGCCTTTGCGCTGTTTGGAACTGCTGCTTCGGTAACCGATGAAGAGATTGCCGGTCTGGCGCTGAACAAGGTGATTTATCTGTATGTGGGTGTCGGTCTGCTGTTTATCGCAGCGGCTGCATTGTTTTATTTTTCAAAGAAAGTTCCGGAAGGAAAATCTGATGAAAAAATAGAGAAATCAAACAAAGCAATCCGAATCCTGGTGGTGATGACGCTGCTGCTCGGCGTGATGTTTACACCGGTTTTTAACAGCTACAAAAGTGATGATGCAAATAAAATCGAACAGTTGGAAACCCAATTGAGCTCCGAAACGGATGAAGCACAAATCGCACAGCTGAAATCTGATATCAACCAGATCAGGGAACCGTTGGAACAAAAACGGATGATGTGGCTGGGCGGTGCACTGCTGGTGGTATTGGGCGGACTTGCCTTTGCAGGTTTCAGCGCTTCAAAATCTTCCGAAGGCTGGGGTGCGATGCAGTATCCGCAGCTGATATTGGGGATGATTGCGATTTTTGTCTATGTGGGTGTAGAAGTTGCAATCGGTTCAAATCTGGGTGATTTGCTTCGGCAGCCTGAATTTGGCGGACACAGTGCATCCGATATTGCACCTTATATTTCGATGTATTGGGGCAGTTTGATGATCGGCCGGTGGGCGGGAGCGATTTCTGCTTTTGATTTTCTGAAGGACCAAAAGAAATTTCTGTTAATCATTGTTCCGCTGATTGCATTTACGGTAATTATTGGGGTGAACACCATAGCGGGCAAGGACATGAGGCCGCTGTATTATTACATCATCTGTGTACTGATTCAGATTGTAATGTTCTTTATCAGCAGGGACAGACCTGCAATGACACTGTTTATATTTGGGATATTTGGTACTGCGGCAATGGTTATCGGACTAATGACCCAGGGCAATCTCGCGATTTATGCCTTTTTGGCGGGCGGATTGGCGTGCAGCATCATGTGGCCGTCTATATTCTCGCTTGCGTTGATGGGATTGGGCAAATACACGGCTCAGGGCTCTGCATTTTTGGTCATGATGATTTTGGGCGGCGGCATCATTCCGCCGATTCAGGGAAAATTGGCGGATATCATCGGAATTCACAGTTCGTATATCGTGCCGGTACTCTGTTTTGTATATCTGACGATTTTTGCGCTGGTTGTTAAATCAATTTTGAGAAAACAGGGAATCGAAGTGGATGAATTGGAGACCGGTGCTGAATTTATTGAGGAAATAGGTCAGTAGATGAAATTTGGTTTATGATGGGTGTTTGATGCCGGATGTAGGATGTTTGATGTATGCAAAGGTCTCACATCTAAATGTCTCATGTCTAATTTCTAACTTCAATAACCGTATTTCCCTTTCCACTTTTTGTTGAGTTCGGCTTTATCGGACTGTTCTCTCGGATTGCTTCCGGGTGAATAAAGGACGGTGCCCGAAATTTCATCCGGCAGAAATTCCTGTTCTGCAAAATTTCCCTGATAGGCATGTGCATATTTGTAATCTTTACCGTAATCGAGATCTTTCATCAGTTTTGTCGGCGCATTTCTCAGATGAAGCGGAACCGGCAGATCGCCTGTCTGTCTGACCAGCTGCTGCGCCTTTGAGATGGCTTCATAGGTTGAATTGCTCTTTGGTGAATTGGCCAGATAGACCGCACACTGACTCAGAATGATTCTCGATTCGGGATAACCGATGGCAGTGACCGCCTGAAAGGTATTGTTGGCAAGGACGAGCGCAGTCGGATTTGAATTTCCGATGTCTTCAGAAGCAAGGATCAGCATCCTTCTGGCAATGAATTTCAGATCTTCCCCGCCTTCAATCATTCGGGCAAGCCAATAGACCGCAGCATTCGGGTCTGAACCCCGGATTGATTTGATAAAAGCCGAAATGATATCGTAATGCGCTTCGCCGGTTTTGTCGTATCTCGACAGATTTTGCTGAATGTGGTTTGACACATTTTCGTTGGTCAGTACAATGTCTTTGTCCGAAAAACTGTTGACGACCAGCTCGAGTCCGTTGAGCAGTTTTCTTGCATCGCCTCCCGAATAGCGGATCAGTGCATCTGTCTCTTTGATTTCAATCTTTTTATTTTTGAGCAGTTCGTCTGTTTCAACCGCTCTTTGCAGAAGTTCTTCCAAATCCGATTTTTCAAGCGGATTCAGTATATAGACCTGACAACGGGAAAGGAGTGCGGGTACAACTTCAAAACTCGGATTTTCGGTCGTTGCACCGATGAGTGTGATCTGTCCTTTCTCGACTGCAGCAAGCAGACTGTCCTGTTGTGATTTGTTGAATCTGTGTATCTCGTCGATAAACAGAATGGGAGGCAGGCTGCCGCTGAACAGATTTTGATTTTTTGCTTTGTCTATGACTTCTCTTACATCTTTGACACCTGCATTGATAGCGCTCAATTCAAAGAACGGCCGTTTTGAAAGTTCTGCGATCATTTGTGCGAGAGTTGTTTTTCCGGTTCCGGGCGGTCCCCAAAAAATCATTGATGCGATATGACCTGATTTGAGCATGATCCGAATGGGAGAGTTTTCACCGATCAGATGTTTCTGACTGATGAATCCTTCCAGTGTTTTGGGTCTCATTCGCTCGGCTAAAGGCTGCATTGTTTTTTGGGTTTGCTGCAAAGTTATACTTTTTATGTCAGCTGTTATTATGTCGGTTTGTGAAATAAAATTTGGCAAAAAAAAAGCTGCCCCACATGCGGGCAGCTCTTTTTAAATTCTGTTAAATGAGAATTAGTGAATATCCCAAAATAATTTGGTCGTTTTTGTATCTCCACCGATTGCGCTTGAAGCCTGACCATAAGCATCAGGATTCAAAGAACTTTCAGACAAAGGATAAGTATATCTGGTAGGTACAGGTTCTCCACTGTCGATAGCCACGTTCATAACCGGGCTGTCCAGTCTTCTCCATACGTTCCATCCTTCCCATCCTCTGTTGTACATTCCAATCCAGAATTGCATAGCCAGTTGAGCTTTATTTGCTCCATCCCAGCTGTTTGCTGCTACATAAGCAGCTGCATCGCCTGAATCTACTCCCCAGTAATCCATGTTTGCAAGGATTCCTGCTTCGTAGTGAGCTTTAGCCGCACCGGCATTTCCGGTTTTCATGTAAAATTCTGCCTGAAGGAATTCAACTTCTGCATAGTCCAGCAATACACCCGGTAATGTTGGAGTGAAGAAGATGTCACCTTCGTGTGAGTGGGTTTCATAGTTGTTTGAAGTTCCGTAGTCACCACCGACATATTCTCCGTCGATAAGTTTGCTGAAATAAATCGGCATTCTCGGATCATTCAAAGCTTTCATGTAATCCACTACAGTGTTTGCAGGTACATAGTCAGTACGTCCGCTCAGTACCAGATCTTCATATACAGGGCTGGTATAAGGTGCAGCAGTCAGATAATTCAACTGGAAGTTGTCATCATTTGAAGTGAACACACCTGAAGCCAATGCCTGCTGAACATATCCGGCAGCGCTTGAATTTACATCCATAACCTGAACTGCCATTCTCAATTGCAGAGAAGCAGCCATTTTTTTCCAAGCTGAAATATCATCATTGTAGATGATGTCATTGTCACCGAATGCACCGAAACTTGGGTTCAATGCGCTGATGTCAGCTGAAATTCTTGCAAACAGATCGTTATAGATTTCTGCGCCATCGTCATATTTCGGAAACTGATTTTCAAGACCCATAAGTGCTTCTGAGTAAGGAACGTTTCCAAAAGTGTCAACCAATACCTGATAAGTATAGACTTCAAGAATATCGATGATTGCCAGCTGATTCGCTTTCTTTTCAGGAGCTGTTGTTAAATCAGCTTCAACGATTGCTCTTGCATCTTTCAGGTTATTCAAGACTCTTGTGTAGAGTCTGTTCCAATGATTTCCCGGAATATTACGGGTATCCAAATCATAGTTTGGTTCATCGGTATAGGTCGTAGTTGTCAGATACTGTGAGAAGAATCTGAATACGTTCAGGTTCACATTCTGATTCACCATCTGATGGAACAGACTGGTTGTCGCGTATGTAACCAAAAATCCTGCAGGAACTTCGGACGGATTGGAATTGTCCACATTGAGTGACTCATAATAATCATCAGAACATCCAACAAGTCCAAAGAAAATCCCTAATGTTAAAATATATTTCTTCATTTTATTCATTTTTTAAAATTCAATTTTCAAACTTGCACCGATTTCTCTGATCGTCGGGTGAGCACCTGACTGCATACCACGGCTCAGGTTACCTGCACTGAGTCCTGCCTCAGGATCTGAGTAAGGAATGTTTTTGTGGATGATCCACAAGTTTCTACCGATTGCAGAAACAGTCATCTTGCTGATGAATGAATTTCTGATCAGTTTTTCAGGAATCTGATAAGACAGGGTCAGGTTTCTAAGCTTGATATAAGAAGCATCATACATGTGTTCTTTGTTTGCAGCTCTTGCATAACCCCAAGGGTTTGCATACCATGAAGCGTCTGCTCTGATGTCGTTTGGAGTACCGTCTTCTTTAACACCTCCAAGGATTACACCACCACCTTGTGAAACATCCCAACGGATCGGGTTGCCCAGGTCGTTAAGTCCTGCAGTGAAGTCATAAAGACCGGTTGCATATCCGTAGTAAGTGTCAAGTGACCAAACATTTCCACCTTTTTGGAAATCGATCAGGAAGCTCAGACTTACGTTTTTGTATGTGAAAGTATTTCTCAAACCTCCGGTCCAGTCAGGGTTTACATTACCAATGGTTTTTTTTCCTGTAGCTCTTTTCCAGTATCCGTTTGCTCCAACAATTCTTTCGCCGGTTGCTTCGTCATACTCATAGTCTGTACCAACGAGCACACCAAGCGGCTGACCAAGTTCAGCCCCGAATTCCATACCTCCCTGGAAAGTAGCCAGTGCATAATAATCACTGTCTCCTGCCAATTTGGTAACTTCGTTTGTGTTCTTAGCCCAGTTTGCAGTCAAATCCCATCTGAAATCATTTGTTTTAATCGGAATCAGTTTCAAACTAACCTCCCAACCTTTGTTGGTTACGTCACCCACGTTAGCTTTTGCGCCCAACATACCTGCTGAACCTGTAGTAACGATATTGGTGATCAGGTCATAAGTCTTGTTGTCATAGTATGAAACATCAAATCCAACTCTGTTTTTGAACATTGACATTTCCAAACCAAGTTCCCATCCTTTTGTTCTTTCAGGTCTCAAATCTTTGTTGTTGATTGAAGTCGGATTTGTTGCTGAAGAAACTGAACCGAATGAAGCATTCAGCTGATAGATATCGAATACACCTAGCGGATTGGTATCGTTACCAACCTCAGCGTAGTTACCTCTAAACTTACCAAAGTTCAGCCAGCTGCTGTTTTTCAATCCTCCGATTTCAGAGAA
>JACFND010000002.1:0-2251 GCA_019455045.1 Flavobacteriia bacterium | reverse complement strand
AAGTTCCAACCTACGTTTGCATCCAAGTTCAATCTGTCGGTAAGATCTTTATTAATTGACAAGATCGCATCGTAGTTGTTCTCACTAACGGTCTGTTTCAACAGGCTGTATGCACCTGCCATACCGTCAGCGTTTGTTGAACCTACTGCAACTCTTTCTTCTCTGATTTCATCATAGTTATCAAAAGTATAACGACCCATGATGCTCAACCATTCGTTGAAATCATAAGTCAAAGCTGCGTTACCGAAATATCTGTTTCTTGAATCGGTTTCGTAGTTGTTATATCTCATGAAGTAGTAGTTGTCAGTATACAAAGGTGTACTGTTCAATGCTGAAGTTGCGTTCCATGAAAGGTTTTCACCGGTCTGCATATAAGCATCTCTCTGATCGAAGATATCAACGTTGGTTTGCCACCACTGTCTGAAAGCCTGCATCGGGTTGTCTCCGTCATAACCTGTACCGTATCGGCCACGGCCTGAATTTGCAGTATAGGTAATGTTTGCATTAGCTTTCAAATTCTTGGTCAGTTTGTACTCGCCACTGAAATCCAAGGTGTTTCTCAGCAATCTGCTGTTCACCAGGTTACCGTTTTGTTCAAAATGAGTGAAGCTCAATCTGAATGCTCCGTCCTCATTGCTGCCGCTGAATGAAGCTGAATTGGTATAGGTAATTGAAGGTTTCCAAATTGAATTTGGAGAATGTTTACCTGCTACCCATGGAGCAGCCTGACGATAAGTCGACAATTGCGGGAACAGTGAGTTCCAGTGATAAACCATAAGATTTGGATCAAAGGCAGCACCGTAAGATGCGTCTTCACCAAATGGTACGGTCAGGTCAGGAACACCATCGCCGTTGATGTCAAACATATCATCAAAATAGCTTTCGCCGTCAGCTCCGTAAAACGGACCGTAACCAGCACCATATTTCTTCTGGTAGTTTGGAAGCGTATCTTTGTCTGCAACACCAACAGTAACACTGTTGAATATCTCAACTCCGATTGCTTTGTTTCTTTTTCCTTTTTTGGTGGTAATCATTATCACACCGTTTGAACCTCTTGAACCGTAAAGTGCAGTTGCAGCGGCTCCTTTCAGTACGTTCACTGACTCAACATCGTTGGGGTTGATGTCTGCAGCAGCGTTACCAAAGTCAAATCCACCACGTCCTGTTGTCTGGTTTGTAGAGTTGTAGGTGTTGTTGTTAATTGGTGTACCATCAATTACAACCAATGCCTGGTTATTACCGGTGATTGATTTCCATCCACGAATCACCATGTTGGAAGAACCGCCCATGGTACCTGATCCTGAAATCTCCAAACCTGCAATCTCACCCTGCATAGCATCAGCGAAGTTTGCAACCGGAATGGCTGAAAGTGTTTCACCCGAAACTTCCTGGGTCGCATAACCCAAAGCCCGTTTTTCTCTTGTAATACCCAATGCAGTTACCACAGCGCCTTCCAGTTCGATTGCACCTGATGATCTCAGTTGTGCATTGTATACGTTTCCGGCTCCAACGGTAACTTTAACTATGTCTAATCCCAATGACTCAATGGTGAGTTCATCACCCTGATTTACTGTAATAGAATAGTTTCCGTCTAAGTCTGTGAATACTTCCTCACCTGATGATGATGTTACACTAACATCCGATAAAGGAAATCCATCAGAATCAGTCACATTACCTGTAACTGTCTTTTCTTGCGCAAAGAGAAGTCCTCCTACGAGAATTCCGCAGAGCACAAGTAAACCTCTTAACTTTGTCCTCATTTGTTAAAGAATTTAAATGTTGTTTCAGCAAATTTAATATAAATTTAACGACACCACCAAAAAAGCATCAAATAATTCAAAATACATTTTTAAAAAGTGATGGAATTACAATTAGAAAAGGCCAAAATAGAAGCCGGCTGTGATGAAGCAGGAAGAGGCTGTCTGGCCGGACCCGTTTTTGCAGCAGCTGTAATCATTGACACCGACTTTGATAATGAGAAGATTAAGGATTCAAAACAGATCAGCGAATCGGTCAGAATTGAATTGAGAAAATACATTGAAGCCAATGCAAAATCCTGGTCGGTTGCTTATGTAGAACCAGTAAAAATTGACGAAATCAATATTTTGAACGCAAGCATTCTCGCTATGCATCTTGCTTTGGACGGGCTGAAAATCGGACCAGAACACATCATTGTGGACGGCAACCGGTTCAAACCCTACAACGATATTCCGCATCAGTGTATAATTAAAGGTGATGCCAAATTTCAAAA
>JACFND010000029.1 GCA_019455045.1 Flavobacteriia bacterium | reverse complement strand
ATTTGTTTTCATATAAATTGACTTTTTCGGTCAACCTATATCAGGGACGTACAGCCAAAAACTTCTAACTTCTAACTTCTAATTTCTAACCTTTTAAATCTCTCACAGATTTCACAGATTTTCACAGATAAAAAAGAAAAAAGCATTGCCGTCTGCTTCAGCTGACGGATTATCAATGGATTATGTAAAAATGTTTTGGCGCTGTTTTTGGCGCGAAGCAATCCAAAAACTGTGACAAAACATTAACTGTCGGAAAACTTGTTATATGAATTACAAAAACTAATTCAATGGGGCTAAATCCCATTTCGGAGTAGAAGTATTTTGGTCCGTCGGTTAAAACCGACGGCAATAAATTGAAACCAACAGCAAAAGGAAAACAAATGCTGAATAAGTTATAAAATAAATTTAGTCGCTGAAACAACTTTTCCAAAGTTTGAAACTTTGGAAAAGTTCAAATCCAACCGGTCCACACAAATCCGGTAAGTCCACCACCGAAACCCGAACCCTCAAACAAACCATCCGTTTCGTCAGTTCAAACAGAGCGACCTGCAACAAATTAAGTTTAAACAGCGAAAATAAATTGGGCGCTCGTATCGAGAACCGATACGGGAACCCGCCGCCACGCCTCGATACATTTTTTTCCGCTGCGCTCCAATAAACACTCGGCATGACGGCTTCTTTATTCATAAATTTGAACCTCGAAACATCACTCAACCACTTTACCAATTGACCACTTGATCACTTTTAAAAACCTGCCCAAAGTCTCACATCTCAAAATCCAAAGTCTCATGTCTAAAAGTCTAAAATCTCACATCTCAATCAAACACAATAATTTTTTTGCCACCAAAATTCTGATTATTTTTGCCGCTCAAAAATCAGAGAAAATGGCAGGTAAAATTACACTTACAATGATCAAACCCGATGCGGTGAGAAACGGACACATCGGAAATATTCTGGCGGACATCAACAATGCCGGTTTCAAAATCAAAGCGATGAAACTCACCCAGCTTTCAACCGCAGATGCAGAATCTTTTTATTCGGTTCACAAAGAAAGACCTTTTTTCAGAGACCTGGTCGATTTTATGACCTCAGGCCCCATCGTAGCAGCCGTTCTTGAAAAAGACAATGCAATCGAAGATTTCAGAAAACTGATTGGTGCAACCAATCCGCCGGAAGCTGCAGAAGGCACCATCAGAAAAAAATATGCGGTATCCATCGATGCCAATGCAATCCACGGTTCGGACAGCGACGAGAATGCACAGATAGAAGCTGCTTTCCACTTTGCCGGAAGAGATTTTTACAATTATTAATTGAGAAAATCATCAGAAGATATCTCAAACCGCTGAAAATCGTCAGCGGTTTTTTTGTATTCAAAATTCTTTTGACAGCCGTCTGATTTTCACTAAATTCGACCCGAATTATGGAAAAAACAAGATGTGCCTGGGCCGGCAAAGAAGAAATTTATATCCGTTATCATGACCGGGAATGGGGCGTGCCGGTCAGGGACGACCAAAAACAGTTTGAATTTCTTACGCTGGAAGGCTTTCAGGCAGGGCTCAGCTGGATCACCATCCTCAAAAAAAGAGAGAATTTCAGAAAAGCATTTGATAATTTTGATTATAAAAAAATTGCTTTATACAATGAAGACAAGATTCAGTCGTTATTAATGGATGAAGGAATCATTCGCAACCAACTGAAAATTAGGGCAGCGGTCAGCAATGCCAAAGCTTTTATCGAAGTTCAAAAAGAATTTGGTTCTTTCTGCAATTACATCTGGGGTTTTGTAAACGGCAAAACGGTGGACGGAAAAAGGAAAAGATTGGATGAAATTCCGGCCAACACCGAACTGTCTGACAGGATCAGCAGAGATTTGAAAAAAAGAGGATTCAAATTTGTCGGCTCCACGGTGGTTTATTCGCATCTGCAGGCAACCGGAATCATAAACGACCATCTGACAGCCTGTTTCAGACACGATGAGGTCAGAAACACGCAACCATAAAAAAATAATGCGTCATAAAAATGAAAAAATTTGGAAATTATATGAAAAAGATGAAATCAATCGCTCTGGCCGCCGCATTCTCTATCGGCGCTTTGGGCTTTTATCAGTGTACAAATGACGACAGTCTGTTTGAGGGATTTGAAAATGAACCCGACTTTGAAACCTTACAGGAAGTACACGATCTGATCACACAAACCGATACCGTTTATTTTACTGTAACCGATATTGAAATCCCTCAGGACTTCAACACACCGGGCGGAATGAGAATCCATTTTCCGGTTTCTTCATTCGGTACCAACGGCGGCGAAGTGATTACACCGATCAAAATCAAACTGGTCGAACTCTACAAAAGAGGCGACATCGTGCGTCACAATATGCAGACTTACACCAATCAGAATCCGCTGGTTTCTGCCGGTATCTTTTGGATTTCGGGAGCCGACGTGAACGGCACCGAAGTGATTTTCAGCGGCGTAACCGCCTATATTCCGCGCCAGACCGATGCGGACGGATATGAAAACAATATGGAATATCTGACCGGTATGACACAAACCAAACCTTCGGGCATTGTCAATTCATGGACTGCTTCTTCGGGTACGGTTGTGTTTGACGAAACAGCAGGGCTGAACGGCGAATACACGCTTGATCAGGTCAATTCGGGCTGGAATTCTGCACAGGCACTTTATGATTTTGATCTGGGCGCTCAGGAACCGACCCAATTCAAGGTTCAGGTAAGCAATTCATCCGGTTTTGACAAGACGGAAGTATTTTTCACCAACAATGATTTCACTGTTGTTTCGGCGCTGACCCAGGCAGATTCGGACGGCATTTCGACCTTTACAGGCAGCATTCCGAAAGGAGTAAACGGCAAGCTGATTGCGATTTCTCTGATTGACGGAGCGCTCAACTTCAGCACCCAGGATGTAACCGTAAACGGTGACGACACCTTTACAATGACGGTTTCACCCGGCAATCCCGCAGAACTTCAGGCGATGCTGACCGCCATCCCATAAAAGCATACAACACTTTCTCACCATAAAAAATCCCGGACTTCGGTTTGGGATTTTTTTTTGTGGGGTGATTTTAATTTCAAATTCAAAGGTTTGATTAGGAATTATTGCCGACTTTTATTGAGAATTAAATCTAATTTATAAATGATTGATGTAAGCTGTGCCATCATTTTAAATCAAAATAAAGTTTTGGTTGCTCAAAGAAACAGAAATGGAGAACTACCGTTAAAATGGGAATTTCCTGGTGGAAAAGTTGAGAAATATGAGACAATCAAAGAAAGTTTGATTAGAGAAATTAAAGAAGAATTGAATATTGAAATTGAGATTATTGAAAGCTTAAGTCCAGTGGAGCATCATTATCCTGATTTCAGCATTAGACTTCACCCATTTTTATGTAATTTCAAATCTGGAAATTTGATCGTCAAAGAACATGAAGAAGTTCAATGGGTTGAAAAGAGTGATTTATTAAACTTTGATTGGGCAGAAGCTGACCTTCCAATTGTGAATGAGTTTTTAAAATTCAAAATTTAATAACTTTGAGAATTATGAATAAAACATATTACAGAATAAAAAAATCAAATTTGACTTCTTCGTGGAAGACAATGGCTCACGAATTTCCTGGTCCAGTGAAAGATGTGGAGGAGTTTTTGGTTCAATTTCTACCTTGGTATGAAACAGATAATCAAGTGACTTATTTAGATGATTTATACAAACTTCTTTTTGACGAATTCCAATCTGAAAGTGACAAAATTAATTTCATTGAATTTTGTAATTTAACTGAGGAGAGCGAAATTAAAGATGAAATTATTAGAACTGAAAAAGCACTGAAGATTAGAGCTTATGACAATTTTTATAGTTTAGTGAAAAATAATAAAATTGAAATCCTTGATACGAATTAATTTTTCCAACTGAATATTACCAATTTAAAAACAGACCTAATTTATTAAAGATTCATGCTAAACTACTTTTACTCAGATTCAATTTCAGAATTTTTAAACAAATCAACTGAAACGATTATTGGCGAAATTTCGGTAAACGGAAGATTAGAATACAAACAAACTCAGCTCTTGGCTTGGGAATATCAAATCGATATTCTTAAAAATACACTCAAAGATTTTTCTGGAAATTTATACTTTGAATTTTCAATTCCCAGAATGGGAAAACGAGTTGATTGTTTATTAATTATCAAAAATATTGTTTTTGTAATTGAATTTAAAGTTGGGGAAAAGGAGTTTATCAATCAAAATATTGAACAGGTTTGGGATTATGCTTTGGATTTAAAGAATTTTCACAAACCAAGTCATGAATTAATTTTGGTTCCGATTTTAATTGCTACAGATGCTGAAAATTCATTTATAGAAATCTCAACAACAAGTCATAATGACAACTTAATTAACCCAATCAAAACAAATCAGCAAGATTTAAAAAAGACTTTAAGCACTGTAATTAAATTCTTTGAAGATGGAAATTCAATCGACCCAACAGAATATGTTACAGGAAGCTATTCGCCAACGCCAACTATAATTGAGGCCGCTACTAAATTATACAACAACCATAACGTTGAGGAAATTACAAGAAGTGATGCAGATGCAATCAATCTGAAAGCAACAACTCAATATATTTCGGAAACAATTGATTACGCAAAAGAAAACAACACAAAAGTTATTTGTTTTGTAACTGGTGTTCCAGGTGCTGGAAAAACGCTTGTTGGATTAAAAGTAGCCACTGAACATTTGGACAAAGAAAAAGGTAGTACAAGTGTTTTTCTATCTGGAAATAAACCGTTGGTTGATATTCTCCAAGAGGCTTTGACCAGAGATCGAGTAAAACAAATAAAAGAAGAGGGTGGAAAAATCACAAAAGCAAAAGCAAAGGAAAGTGTAAAAGCATTTATCCAAATCATTCACCATTATCGAGATGCTTATTTAACTGACCCGAAGGCACCATACGATCATGTTGCAATTTTTGATGAAGCGCAAAGAGCGTGGACAAAAGAGCAAACAATTAATTTCATGAGCAAAAAAAAGGGAATTAAAAATTTTCAGTATTCCGAACCTGAGTTTCTGATTTCTTGTTTGGACAGACATGAAGATTGGGCGGTTGTAATTTGCTTGGTTGGCGGTGGTCAAGAAATTAATACTGGTGAAGCTGGAATCTCAGAATGGTTAGATGCAATAAAATTTCATTTTCCATATTGGGAAACCAGAATTTCACCTAATTTATTTGACTCAGAATATGCAGCTCAAAATGCAATCAAGGAACTCTCAGAAACTTCAAAAGTTGAGTTCAATGAAAATTTACATCTTTCAGTTTCAATGCGCTCATTCAGAGCTGAGTATCTATCTAAATTGATAAAGGAAATTCTTGATATTGACAAAAATGCGAAAGAAACATTTTCTGAGTTAAAAGATAAATACCCAATCGTTTTAACCCGAGATTTAACAAAAGCAAAAAGTTGGTTAAAAGAAAAGGCACGAGGTAGTGAGAGATATGGGATTGTAGTTTCTTCACAAGCGTATCGATTAAAACCATTAGCAATAGACGTTAGACCACAAATCGACCATGTACATTGGTTTTTGGATGGAAAAGATGATGTTCGATCTTCCTATTTTTTAGAAGATGTTGCTACTGAATTCCAAGTTCAAGGACTAGAGTTAGATTGGGTTTGTGTCACTTGGGATGGTGATTTGAGGTTTTCTGAAGATGAATGGAAAACCTATTCTTTTAAAGGAAGTAATTGGCAAAATATCAATAAAGAAATTCGAAAAAAATATCTAATAAATGCTTATCGAGTTTTATTGACCAGAGCTCGACAAGGTATGATAATCGTAATTCCAGAAGGGAACGAAGAAGATAATACAAGACTTCCAAAGTTTTAT
Organism: Flavobacteriia bacterium; assembly: GCA_019455045.1. Lineage (GTDB taxonomy): Bacteria > Bacteroidota > Bacteroidia > Flavobacteriales > Weeksellaceae > Moheibacter. The sequence continues at coordinate 24,468 of JACFND010000029.1, read as the reverse complement.
GATTCAACTTTTAATTATTTAAAAGAGGTGGGATTTGAGGTTTTATAAAAATATATTTTTTTAATTTTGAAACAAGCTTTCTCTTTTCAAATGAATTTTACAATAACCCTATCTATTATTTTAAAATATTAAAAAAACTAAAAATGACAGAATTCCTATTTGATTCTAAAATAAACTCCGAATTACAAAACATCCTTGAAAAATCTAAGAAAAAACTAATTTTAATTTCTCCATACATCAAACTTCATGATAGATTAAAGTCATCTTTACTTGAGAAAAAAGATTCTGATAAGTTAGAAATCATCATTGTTTTTGGGAAAAACGAAGAAGATATTTCAAAAAGTTTGAGTAAAGAAGATTTTGAATTCTTTAAAGAATTTCCAAATATCAAAATACTTTACGAAAAGAGATTGCATGCAAAATACTATGCAAATGAAAAAACTGAATTACTAACTTCTATGAATTTACATAGCTTTTCGCAAAATAATAATATTGAATTTGGCATTTTAAATTTAGATAAATATAAATCCGAAGCATCGAAATATTTTGAGAGAGTTATTGACCAAGCTGAAAAGCTTTACGCAAACGAGCCCTTGTACAATGGAGGTAGTTTCTTTTCTGATAAGAGTTATTTGAGATTTGAAAATAAAACTGATAAATTATCCCAACATTATGGAATTAAAAAAGTCAAGGCTAATAATCAATCCTTCAAAAATAACAGTGCTAATGAAAATTCAAAATACGGCTTTTGCATAAGAACTGGAGAAAAAATTCCTTTTGATCCAAAACATCCCTTTTGTAGAAAAGCTTATGAAAGCTGGGCTCGTTTTGGAGATGAAAATTACAAAGAAAAATATTGTCATTTCTCGGGCGAACCTTCAAATGGAGAAACTTCATATGCAAAACCCATATTAAAGAAAAATTGGAAAAAAGCTAAAGAAATATTTGATTTATAAATCTCACCCGCCACAAAATGCAATCCCAATCCATTTACCAGTCCGCACCTGACTATTGTGCACCTTATTTTGATCTGGTCGAAACAACTGATCTGACTGCTGAATTGGAGAAATCAAAACAGCTGACACTGAAAATCTTTGATCTGGTGACCGCCGAAAATGAAAATTATGCCTATCAGCCCGGAAAATGGACTGTCAAAGAGGTGCTCAAACATATCATTGACTGCGAGAGGATTTACGATTACAGAGCCTTTCGGTTTTCGAGATTTGATGCTGCCGAACTGGCCGGTTTTGATGAAGACAAATATGCGGAACATATAAGGCCGATCCGTCAGAGCGTGGATGAACTGAAACAGGAATATCTGTCGGTCAGAGAATCAAGCGTGCAGCTGTACAAATTTATGACCGATGAAATGCTTGATTTCAAAGGAACTGCAAACAATGCCATTTTCACTGCAAGGGCAATCGGTTTTATGACCGTCGGACACAATATCCATCACTGCAATTTTCTGAAAAAAAATTATTTTAAGATTTAACCGGGAAGTCTTCAAAATCATTCGCCTCTCTCCCACTTTCTCAATACGCCGTGCTGTCTGATGTTTCTTTTCAGCAGATTGAGCCGGATTCTGAGCTGGTCGTAGAACAGACCGAAGACCAAAAGGCCGGCCGAGAAATAAAGGATTCGGAGTTCAAAACGGTAATAGAACAATCCGCTGACCACACCGCCGAGCAAAAAGAAGACGATGATAAAAAACCGGAGTCGGATCGATGACAGCAGTTTCTTTTTGTGTGTCGCCGATTTGTAGAAAAACAGCTGTGAAAATTCAATTCCGAGATCGGTGAACAGTCCGGTCAGGTGGGTGGTGCGAACCACTGAATTTGAAATCAGTGTGACCAGTGAGTTTTGAAGACCCATTGCGAAAAGCAGCAGATAAGCAATCAGATTGGCGTTGTTTTCGAGCAGTATTTCGCTGTAGAATGCAACACAGGCAAGAATCAGCGTTTCGATCAGTACGGGAATCACATAGACATACCACTCACTTTTTCTTGAAATCCATTCAATCAGCAAACCCGAAAAGAATGAACCCAACAAAAAGAAAAACACGAACAGAAAATAAACCATACCGCGCCAAACGTCCATGTGATAGACCTCGCCGATAAAAAATGCAAAATGCCCGGTCACATTGGTCGTCAGCTGACGCACACTCAGAAATCCGGCCACATTGACCATACCCGCCACAAATGACAACAGAGTCGCAATCCTGAGATTGTCTTTTGCTGTTCGGTTCTTGGTTTTGTATCTGAACACTTCTTATTTCTTCTGCTCTTTTGCCCAGGTGTCTCTCAAACCGACGGTTCGGTTAAAGATATAATGGTCGGCCGTAGAATCTTTGTCCAGCGTAAAATAGCCGATTCGCTGAAACTGAAATTTATCTTCCGGTTTTGAATCTTTGAGCGAAGGTTCGCCAAAACCGTGTACCACCTTCATCGAATCGGGATTGACAAACTGAAGGAAATTTCCGTCCTCTGCCTCATCCGGACTTTCAACCGTAAACAAGCGGTCATACAGCCTGACTTCGATCGGCAGATTTTCCGTAGCCGAGACCCAGTGTAGCGTTCCCTTCACCTTTCTCATACTCGCCTCAGAACCCGAACCTGATTTTGAATCCGGATCGTATTCTGCAAATATGGTTTTGATATTTCCGTCGGCATCTTTCTCTACCCGTGTGGCTTTGATGATGTATGCGCCTTTCAGACGAACCTCTTTTCCGATCGAAAGTCTGAAGAATTTTTTGGGTGCTTCTTCCATAAAATCTTCTCTCTCTATATAGAGTTCTCTTGTAAACGGGACTTCGCGTTCACCCGCATTTTCGTCCTCGGGATTGTTTTCAAGAATCAGCTTTTCGGTTTTGTCTTCGGGATAATTTTCAATCACCAGTTTCACCGGATCGATCACAGCCATCACACGCGGTGCTATTCTGTTGAGATGATCTCGGACAGAAAATTCCAAAAGCGAAATATCAATCAGATTGTCTCTTTTTGCCACACCCGCTTTTTCCCAAAATTCACGAATCGATTCGGGTGTATAACCTCTTCTTCTCAGTCCTGAAATCGTCGGCATCCTCGGATCGTCCCAACCGCTGACCACACCTTCGTCCACCAGGGTTTTCAGTTTTCTTTTGCTGGTGATCATATAGCTGACATTGCCGCGTGCAAATTCTCTTTGTTTGGGTTTCAGATCGTGGCCGGGTACCTGAACATGGTCAAGATACCATTCATAAAGCGGTCTGTGATTTTCAAATTCAAGCGAACAGAGCGAATGTGAAATTCCTTCGATATAATCTGATTCGCCATGCGCCCAATCATACATCGGATAGATTTTCCATTTGTCGCCGGTTCGGTGGTGTTCCTTGTGAAGCACACGATACATCACCGGATCGCGCATATTCATATTGGGTGAACTCATATCTCCTTTTGCACGGAGGACATGACTGCCTTCGGGAAATTCACCGTTTTTCATTTTTTCAAACAATTCCAGACTTTCCTCGACCGGACGGTTTCTGTGCGGACTTTCGATGCCGGGTTCAAACGGAGTTTTTCGCTGTTCGTTGATTTCCTCCGAACTCTGATCGTCCACATACGCATTTCCGTCTTTGATCATTTGTATGGCCCATTCGTACAGCTGCTGAAAATAATCAGATGCAAATCTTTCTTCGGCCCATTCAAAACCGAGCCATTTCACATCTTCACGTATCGAATCCACAAATTCCTGTTCTTCTTTGGCCGGATTGGTGTCGTCAAAACGAAGATTGACCGGCGCATTGTAACGCTGTCCCAGACCGAAGTTGATGCAGATCGCCTTTGCGTGGCCGATATGCAGATAACCGTTTGGTTCGGGCGGAAAACGAAATCTGAGCTGGCTTTTTTTGTAGCCGTTTTCAAGATCATCCTCTACGATTTGTTCGATAAAATTCAGCGATTTTTTTTCTTCTTCCATTTGAATTTGAAATGAGGTGCAAATTTAGGATTTTTGGCTATAATTGTAAAATTAAAGCAGACCGATTCGGTCAGTTGTGCAAAACACCATTTATGAAAAAATTATTTCTCGCTGTATTTATTTTATTTTCGGTTCTGATTTCGGCTCAGGAAAGTCTAAAGATCACTTACGAAGGAATTTATTCTTTGGACGAAACCAGTTCTGAAACAAAATTTCCCGGCATTTTTATTCCGTCTGTTTTTGAATTGACCATCGGCAACGGTTTGTCTGAATTCAAATACATCGAAAAACTGATTGCTGAGCCCGAAGGCGGAAATCCGCCGGTTCCAATGACTTCCGACAATTATTTCATCGATTTGAATGCCAACACCTTTTTTGTGAAACAGGAAATCTTTGGAAAAAACTATCTGGTTTCGGATACGCTTCAAAAAGTCAGTTGGAAAATCACCAGAGAAGAAAAGGAAGTTGAAGGCATAACCGTCAGAAAGGCAACACTGACAACGGATGACGGCGACGAAATCACTGCATGGTATGCGCCAAAACTGAATTTCAAAATCGGCCCGGAAATCTATTCCGGTCTGCCCGGACTGATTTTACAGCTTGACATTTACGGTGAAACTCAGGAAAAAGCAATTCTCGGAAGACACTTTAAAGCAACCAAAATCGAAGTTTTAAATAAGAATTTTAAAATCAGACTGCCCAAAGGAAAAACCATCAGTTTTGAAGAGGCAGAACGAATCGCAGATGAGCATTTCGACAAAATACTGGAAATCAATAAAGACGGGGTGGATAAAGATTAACTTTCAGCTTTCAGTTCATGATCCGGACAGTCGATCCGCAAATCGGATGCATTCAGTTTCTGATTGAGCAGACTGCAAAAATGCTCTCCCTTTTTGTCGGTCTTATAGTGGCTGCAGGACATACACATCCTTTGCACCGTGATGATTTGTGTTTGGTTCAGATGCCGGATAATGCTGAGCAGGCTCAGCAGCAGATTTTCTTTGTCATCCGGATTTAACTGATCGACCGGCACCCTGATTTCCCGTGTAAAACCGGATGTTTTTTCTGCCAGGTCTCTTCCTTTTTCGGTCAGATGAATGGTATAACTTCTGGTATCTGCAGGGTCATAAGCTTTGACAATCAGCTCTTTTTGTTCCATTGTTTTTACGGTTTCGCTGATGGTGGCTTTTGACATATTGAATTCATTGGCCAGATAACTGACCTTTCTTTTTTCTTCGCTGTGAAAATGCAAAAAAATCAAAAGCTGTATCTGTATCGGGCTGAGCGCATATTCCTTGCTTTCCTGCCAAAGCAGCACCCTGAAAGCTTGTGCAATCCTTTCAAGCGAAGCTATGATTTTGCTTTCTGTGCTTTGGTTTTGCCGATTCAAATCAAAATCTGATTTCATTTTTTAAAATTAATTCATTTTTCTCAAAATTCTGAATTTTAAAACTGCTCCGCAAATCGGTTTGTCTTTTTGAATTGCGGAGCAATCTGTTTACCCCTTTACTTCGGCCATAGATGCGCCAAAATTAAGATGGAGTACATTCCCTTTTGGAGTTACCAGAGCCGGAACGGATTTTACACCTGCCGTTTCAGCTTCTTCAATTCTGTCTCTCACTTCACCGATGTGAACGATTTCCACATTCTCGGCACCGATGAGTTCCACTATGTCGTGTTCCGCACTGATGCAGACCGGACATCCGGCATGATAAAAAATTGATTTTGCCATTCTTTTGATAAATTAAATGTTGTGCAGCAATATTGCTTTGACAAATATAGTTAGTTATCCTAACTATTTATAAAATAATTTCATTTTTTTTAATTCTTTACCGTTTAACCTTTCAAGGGTTAAAGAATATCAGCTATTTTTGAATTCAAATTATTCCAAATGAAAAATCTTCTTTTCAGTGCGTTTGCGCTTTTTACAATTACAGCTTTTGCTCAAAATCAAATCAGATTTGAATATGAGATGATCCCGTATTTCGATCCGGGAGACAAAAGCATGGGAATGATGAATATGGTTTTCTTAAATTCAAATTACGAATTGATAGTGGAGGATAACATATCTACTTTCAAATTTCTCGACAAAATAATTAATCAACAACCACAGGAAGGGACCATCAGCATACAGATGGGAAACAGAGGAACAGTTTTCAAAAATACAACTGAAAATATATATTTGGAAGAAGCAGCTCTGGGGCCAAAAAATTATCTGATTCAAGATTCGCTAACGGTTTTTGACTGGGAAATCAGCAAAGAATCCAAAAATATTCTCGGTTTTGAAACCAGAAAAGCGACAGTGACTTTGGATGATAAGCACAAAACAAAAATTACCGCCTGGTATGCACCCAAACTGAATTTTAAAACAGGCCCCGATAAATTCTGGGGATTGCCGGGGCTGATACTTGAATTGAACTCGGGATTTGAATATGAAAATGGTGGAAACGAAGGATTTACCTATAAAGCATTGTCTGTTGAAGTTCTACAGGAAAACGTGCCGGTGACAAAACCTGACAAAGGCCAAAAAGTCAGCCGTCAGAATTATAAAAAACTAACAGAAGAATTCTCTAAGAAAAGGAAAGAAATGTATAGCAACGGAGTTGATAAAGATTAATCTTGAATAACCCTTCAAGGGTTTGAAACCCATGAAGGGTTCCTTAAAATAAATCAACTAAATTTGAATCTAAATTCTCACAAATGAAAAAAATCGGACTGATACTGTTTTTGTCTGCTTTTGGTTTTGCCGGTGCTCAGCAGACCGCCGAAGAAATCATCGGAACCGCAGCTGAACAGGCAAAGATTGAAAATAAAAATGTGCTCGTATTTTTTCATGCTTCCTGGTGCGGCTGGTGCAGACGGATGGAGGAAAATATGGAAAATGAAATGGTGAAAGATTATTTTGACAACAATTTTGAAAAAGCATTTCTGACGGTTCAGGAAACACCAAAAAATAAAAATCTGGAAACACCGGTCGGCGAAGAAGTACTCGACCGTCTGGGCGGAAACAGACACGGTCTTCCCTATTGGGTGATTCTGAGTCCCGACGGGAAAATCCTTGCCGATTCAAAGGTCAATGGTCAGAATCTGGGCTGTCCGGCTGATGAAAAAGAAGTTGCCGCGATGATTTCAAAATTCAAAGATTTCAGTCCGAATCTGGAATTGAAACCTGATTTGATCAGAGAGGTTTTTGTGATGAAATAAGCTAATTATCAGTATTATACGTCAATTCGAGTAGAGCGCTTTTAAATAAAATCAGTTATTTGCAGAAATAAAATTTCATCAAAATAGAAGTACAAACAACAATTTTCTGAAGCGCTCGTATCGAGAATCGGTAAAGAAAAACCACCGCCGTGCCTCGATACATTTTTCTCCGTTGCACTCCGAAAAACACTCGGCATGACGGTTAGTTAAATCGATTAATTAATAGAAGAAAAATCAATGGGACTAAAGCCCGTCTGATGCTGAAACTTTTCTCCGTCGGCTGAAGCCGACGGCAATAAAATCAAAAGAACAAGAATCAGCAAAAAGACAAAATCTTTATATTCGACTTCTCCGAAGTCGTCTTTTCGGAACGATTTGTTTTCTACAAATATTTGATTTCTCCGAAATCATTTTTTCCAACAATTTCTGACCGGCAAATTCAATTCAGTCATTAGATACAACTTTGAAAGAACTTCAAACTTTCCATTTAAGCCTTGTCAAGGTTTGAAACCTTGACAAGGCTCTCCGGATACCGAATTAAAAAGAAATTCAAACATTCCAAAATTCTGAAATCAATTATCTGCAGTCATCACCCACCTCGGAGAGGTGGAATATTTGTAGAAAAATTACGGTAAAAAGAAATCGACTTCGGAGAAGTCGAATATGAAAACATCCTTAGAGATAAAGCTCAATCAGACCATCCGGTGTCTCAATCCGGATAAATTTCTCATCCTTATTGACTTCGAGTATCCAGTCATCCACCACCGGGATCAGAATCTGTTTTCCGTCAAAATCAATTTCGAACAGCGCCTGAATACCGCTGTCGTTTACATTTTTAATCAGACCGATCTCGCCTTTTCGGCTGTCGATCACTTTGTAACCAATGATTTCGTGATAATAAAAAGCGTCGTCCTCCAGTTCGGGCAGTGTGTCCAAAGGCAGCCAGACCGAACGGTTGACCAGTTTTTCGGCTTCTTCGGGCGTGAGATCTTCAAATTTGACCAGCAGTTTGTTTTTTGAATGCGGCCCGATGGTTTCAAAGAAAAATGGAACCAGCATTCCGTTTGTTTCAATGAATACTGATTCCATGTTTTGGTACAATTCCGGTTCGTCTGTTTCCAGATGCAGGATCAGATTGCCTTTAAAGCCGTGCTTTTTTGTGATTTTGCCCAGATAATAGCAATCTTCCTTTTGCATGTCGAAAAGGAATTTATTCTTCCGGTGCAGCTTCTTCTGAAGATGCTTCGGCAGCAGGGGTTTCGTCTGCGGCTTCTGCTGCAGGTGTTTCTTCTGTTGCTTCAGCAGCAAGAGCTTCTTCAACCGCAGTTTCCCCGGTTGCAGCTTCAGCTTCTTCTGCAGGCGCTTCTTCTTCAACAGCTACTCTTGATTCTGCTTTTTTCTTCTCAGCCTCAAGTGCAGCAGCTTTCGCGCTGTCCTTTGCTTGTGCCAGACCTGTTTTCTTGTTCTCAACTGCCTGAGTTCTTTCTTCAAGCCATGCATTGAATCTCTTCTCTGCTTCTTCTTCGCTGAACGCGCCTTTTGCAACGCCGCCCAACAGGTGTTTTTTCATCAGCGCACCTTTGTAAGAAAGAATGTTTCTTGCGGTGTTGCTCGGTTCTGCACCCACCATCAGCCAGTGTACTGCTCTGTCCAAATTTAAATCGATGGTCGCAGGATTGGTGATTGGATTGTAAGTTCCGATTTTTTCGATGAAACGGCCGTCTCTTTTGGATCTTGAGTCGGCTACTACGATGTGGAAGAACGGTTTACCTTTTCTTCCGTGTCTTTGCAATCTGATTTTTGTTGCCATTTACTGATATGTATTTGTGGGAACTCTGTCCCGGTTAATTACATTTTTGGGCTGCAAATATAGTACTTATTTTGAAATATTGAGCTGTGCGACAAATATTAATGAAATTCAGTCATTTAAAATTTTTCTTTCATTTTTTGAACCGAACTGTTCATTGCTTTTATTATCGCATTTCTGAGATTGTCATACTCGTCTTTTTTCCAGTTGCCCTTCATTTTTCCGTAAGAATCGATATGTTCTCTGACCAAAAGCGAATTGTTGCTCAGCCGGACCACTTCGGCACGAATCGTTGCAAAACCGTCTTTTCCGGTTTCGATCATACCGTAATAGCCGACTGCAAGTCCGTAATAAACATCAACAAACAGTATCTCATCCACACCGTATTTTTCTTTGAGCGGTCTGAAATCCAGATCGGCATAATTTAATTTTGATTCTGAAGGTGCTCTGAATTTTTCAATTGAATTCCAATCGATATCGTCCGGCAGAAATTCATAATTCTTTCCTTTTCCGGTCAGCATTGAATTGACCTCTGCTTTGATTTCGTTTTTAAAATCAAAAGTTGAATCAATTTTTGCCAACGGCTCTTTAAACCGATTGCCCGGTGTCAAAGCAATATCCAGCAGTCCGCGTGATCCGATTTGAGCCACCGTGATATCCGAAACACGAACAATCACACCCATTTTGTTGCCGTTGCTGTACAGATTTTGATTGAGCGGAATCGAAGAAACGCAGCCGTTTACAATCAAAAGTATTAAAATTGAAATTGAGTATTTTATAAAATTCATGATATTTGAAATTTAAGATTGTCCTGCCGCAAATCAAACAGAGATTAATAAAAAGACCGACAAAACTAATCAATTCTCGATTTCATCAGACTTTAATTTATCTGTTTTTCTAAATTTAATTAAACCAAATCTTTCAAAACGAATAAAACTTCAAATCACAATCCTTTGTAAATTAATATTTTGTAATTTTAGATTTTCCAATGAAAATTTAAATTATGAAAAACCTGTTTATCATTGGTGCATTTGTCTTTCTGTTGGGTCAGTCAAATGCACAATCAGTTTACAAAATCGCTTCACTGAATGAAGACGATACCATGGAAGTACATGAGGTAATCCTTCCCGATCCGCCTATGGCAGCTCCTTCTGATGTTTCGCCCGATCCGTTTCTCACTTACGGTCAGCCTGCTTATTTTATCAAAAATCAGCGCGGTCTTGCACTCGCCGATTTGGACGGCGACGGACTTGAAGACATGATTTTCGGAATCAACGATACACTCTATGCACGGAAAGGAAACGGTGAATTTTTGTTCAAAAAGAAATTTAACAAGCCGATACTGATGCCGGTTGCGGTTGCCGATATGGACAATGACGGTTTGCCCGACATCATACTGAATTACGGTCATTCGTCTTCTCAGGGCGGTGGTGTGACACTGCTCGATCATGAAGGAAATGAATTCCCGGGCTTTCCGGTTGCGGTCGGAAAGCAGATGAGCAGCGCACTTGCGGTTTCTGATTTGGACGGTGACGGAATTTTTGAAATCGTTACTGCCGAAAGAACCTATCCGACCGGATTGCTTCATATACTGAAAATCGACGGAAGTCCGTACAGCTCCGATTGGCCGGTTACGCTCGCGACAGTTCCTGCAGCTACGCCTTCGATCGGCGACATCAACAATGACGGTGTCAAAGACATCGTGATGATGAGTTATTCCGAAATGAATGCATTTAATCTTGACGGAACCCAGCTGGCAGGATTTCCGGTTTCTGAAACAGGTGTGAGTTATTCTTATCAGTCACCGATACTGGTTGATTTGGACGGCGACGGCACACTTGAAATCGTGGGTGCAAATCATGGTGACAATTCAAGATATTTTGTCATGAAATCTGACGGCAGTTTTATGGATGGCTGGCCTTATAATCTGCCAAGCTGGACTTATGCGCCGCCAACGGTTGCAGATGTGGATGACAACGGTTCCTACGAAATATTTATGGGTTATCCGAGTATGAGTTTTAATGGTGAAGAACTTCCGGCGATGTATGGTTTTGAACCCGACGGATCGCTGTTGGACGGTTTTCCGATTATGAAAGAAGGTGGAAATGAAAGTGTGGTATCAATTGCGGATGTCAACAACGACGGTGTGATGGATTTGGTGTTTGGCAGCAATATGACAGATGCTGACGGCTACGGTTTTGTTCATGCTTATGCGGTTGACGGCAGCGGTCAGGCGGACGGATTTCCGTTAAGACCGATTGGCTTCACTTATATGAACGGATCGGTTTTGGGCGATGTGGACGGTGACGGACAGCTCGATCTGACTGCGCTCTCCTACTCCAGTTTTTCGCCAAGCGGTGTAGATTCGATTTATATCAACACCTATAATTTGGGTGTTCCTTATGATCCCGAAAAAATTCTGAGAAGCGGTTACAAAGGAAGCAATACCCGCGACGGATTGATCAGTGCAATTCAAATGGGAACTTCTGATGTATTCACCAATCAGATTCAGATTTATCCGAATCCGTCAAAAGGAATACTCAATATCCGTCTTGAAAAAGAACCAAAAGATTTTGGTCTGACCGTTCTCGATATGACCGGCAGAAAGGTTTATTCAGATACCGGAATTAAAAACCAAAAACTGCTGAATTACGATTTGAGCAGTCTGCCCAAAGGAGTTTATCTCATCTATGTCAAGGCAGACCGGCAAAACACGGCGGTCAAATGGATCAGGAAATAATTTCCAAATCCGGATAAATTTATAAAAGGCCCGGCTCTTTGGCCGGACTTTTTATAAGTTTGGAAAATGATTACTCTAAACTCAAAAACTTTTTAATTATGAAAATTTCGAATCTCCTTATTACCATCTTTATGACTTCAGCCATAACGGTTTCGGCTCAAAAAAAGACAAATCAAAAAACAGAAAACAAAGACGAAATTGCATCTCTGATTCCCGAAAATGATTGGATCAAAAGCGAAGATCCGAATACGATTATTTTTCCGGTTGCTTTTATCTGGGAATACACCACCGAATGGCTGGAAGAAGACGAATACGGACGCGAAGGCGAACTTTGGGCTTATTATCATCCCGAATTGAAATACTGGCTTTTTACACGCGACACTTACGGCGTTTCAGCAGATATGTTTGACTGGGTGCTTGTCAAACCCGACGGTTCAGCAATATTGAGAAGCAAAGACGAATTTGGAAAATCAGAAACCGAAGAAATCAAACTCGATTTTAATCAAGATAAATCAATTTTTGAAGTTTACAAACCCAATTCAAAAACAATAACATACAACCAAAACGATCTGGGATTTCCGCCGATTGAAGGAAAAGGATATTCGGTGACTTATGAAAAAACAAGCGATAAATCTGAATATTTTTTGGTGGAAACAGATATTGATTTTGCGCCGCTTCATAATTTCAGACTGCTCAATGAACACACCGAGGCATACATCCATGTACCGTTCAGTGATGAGATTCCGGACAATTATCTGCTGCTCGAATCACAGCTTGACACACCTTACGGACGTCTTGCTTCAAAACTCAAATCGATCTCTCACACCTATTATGAAATCAATTTGAAAAATTAAAAAAGGTTTTTGACCGGACTGAATTATATTTGTCAAATGGACAAAGACCGGATTTTAAAAGCAGCAGAAAATCATATCAAACAACTTTTTTCGGGCGAAGGCACCGGCCACGATTATTTTCATATCGAAAGAGTGGTTGTCAATTCAAAGAAAATTGCAGAAAATGAAAATTCGGATTTGTTTTTGGTTGAACTTGCCGCAAGACTTCATGATTTGGGCGATTACAAACTCAATGACGGAAAAGACAGATCCGAAGAACAGATTACCGAATTTCTAAAAACTCAAAATGCAGATTCGGAATTGATTTCAAAGATGGTGGAAATCGTTTCCCAGGTTTCATTCAGCAAAGGGGAAAAAGCGGTTTCAATCGAAGCACAAATCGTTCAGGATGCTGACCGGCTTGATGCGATGGGCGCAATCGGAATTGCAAGATGTTTTGCATACGGCGGAAAAAAAGAAAGAGAAATCTGGAATCCGGAAAATCCGGCAGATACCAGTCTTCAGCATTTTTATGACAAATTACTGAAGTTAAAAGAGCTGATGAATACTCAAACCGGCCGAAAAATGGCTGAGGAAAGACATCAGTTTTTGGAAGAATTCCTGAAAAGATTTTTGGATGAATGGAATTCGGAGTAAAAAATCAATCCGAAAGCTGAAGTCAGTTTGTAATCAGCAGTCTAATCGTGACGGTTTGATTTCATCTTTTCAAAATAAGTTTTAAGCTTATATTTGCAACAATTTTCAAAACAGCATCAATATGAAATGTGGAATCGTCGGTCTGCCGAATGTCGGAAAATCAACTCTGTTCAACTGTCTGTCAAATGCAAAGGCACAGTCTGCCAATTATCCGTTCTGTACCATAGAACCCAATGTGGGAACGGTTTCGGTACCCGATCCGAGAATTTATAAACTCGAAGAACTGGTCAAACCCGAAAGGGTGGTTCCGGCAGTGGTTGAAATCGTTGACATCGCCGGACTGGTCAAAGGTGCGAGCAAAGGCGAAGGATTGGGCAACCAGTTTCTGGCAAACATCAGAGAATGCAACGCCATCATCCATGTTTTGAGATGTTTTGACAATGACAACATCACCCATGTGGACGGATCAATCGATCCGATCAGAGACAAGGAAACCATCGATACGGAGTTGCAGATCAAAGATTTGGAAGCGGTTGACAAACGAATCGACAAGGCAAAAAAAATGGCAAAAGGCGGAAACAAGGAAGAGGCAAAAATTGCAGAAGTTCTTGAAGCTGCCAAATCATTTTTGGAACAGGGAAAAAATCTGAGAGAAATGGAAACGGATGAAATTGAAGCTGAAATTCTCGACAGTCTGCACATGCTGACCTTTAAACCGGTTCTTTATTTGTGCAATGTGGACGAAGCCGCAGTAAAAAGCGGAAACAAATATGTGGATGCGGTTCGTGAAGCGGTCAAAGATGAAAACGCGGAAGTGCTGGTGCTGGCTGCTCAGATTGAAGCGGATATCACAGAGCTTGAAACTTACGAGGAAAGACAGATTTTTTTGGAAGAACTCGGTCTGGAAGAACCCGGTGTCAACCGTCTGATTCGTTCTGCCTACAAACTGCTGAAACTTCAGACTTATTTCACAGCGGGTGTCAAAGAAGTTCGTGCATGGACCATCCATGAGGGTTCTACCGCGCCTCAGGCAGCCGGTGTGATTCATACCGATTTTGAAAAAGGATTTATTCGTGCCGAGGTGATTTCTTATGATAATTTTGTCCAATACGGTTCTGAAGCAAAAGCAAGAGAAGCCGGAAAACTCAGCACAGAAGGTAAATCATATATCGTTCAGGACGGTGATGTGATGCACTTTTTGTTCAATGTCTGAAAAGTCAAATTTATTTTATTAAATTCGAATCAGCTTTTCAATCGCTTTTTCCATCGTTTCCTCTTTTTTTGCAAAACAAAAACGAACCAGTTTTTGTTCGGGCGGATCATCATAAAATGCAGAAACCGGAATCACCGCGACCTTATGATTTACGGTCAGCCATTTTGAAAATTCAAATTCGTTCAAATCTGAAATCTCGGAATAATCAGCCAGCAGAAAATAACTTCCTTTGGGTTTTAAAATTTTGAATTTTGACTGACTCAAACCATTGATAAAAAAATCCCTTTTCTTTTGAAAAAATCCGGACAGACTCAAATATTCATCTTTTCTTTTCAGGAATTCAGCCAAACCGTACTGAACCGGCGTATTTACACAAAAGACATTGAACTGATGCACCTTTCTGAATTCTTTGGTCAGCGGTTCGGGCGCCAGACAATAACCGACCTTCCAGCCGGTGATGTGATAAAGCTTTCCAAAAGAAGCAATCACAAAACTTCTTTCTTTCAGTTCGGGAAAACGACTGATGCTCAGATGTTTCAATTCGTCAAAAACAATATGCTCATAAACTTCATCGCTGATGATTGCAACATCGGTATCTCTGACAATTTTCGCCAGTTCCAGAAAATCATTTTCGGTCAAAACCGAAGTTGCAGGATTGTTCGGATTGTTGATGATGATTAATTTTGTTTTTGAACTGATCATCGATTTGACGATTTCCCAATCGATTTTAAAATCCGGGCCGAGCAGTCTGACCGATTTTACAATTCCGCCAAAAAGTTCGATCGCAGGACGGTAAAGATCATAAGCAGGTTCAAAAATAATCGCTTCATCGTCCGGCCGGATAACAGCAGCAATCGCAGAAAACAAAGCTTCTGCACCGCCGGCGGTTACGGTGACTTCGGTATCGGGATGATAATCGGAGTTGTGAATTTCAGACTGTTTCCGACTGATCTGTTCTCTGAGTTCTTTGACACCGCTCATCGGCGAATACTGGTTCAAACCTTTTTTCATTGCATCGGCAACCAGATTGACCAAATCGGGCGAACAGTCAAAATCGGGAAATCCCTGCGAAAGATTGACGGCACCCTGTTCGTTTGCCAGTTGCGACATCACCGTAAAAATTGTAGTTCCGAGCTGAGGAAGTTTTGATTTCAGATTCATTGGTTAAAATTAAGCATAAAACACCTAAAAATCGTTGAAAAACATTTGATAATCATTTGCGGCAGGTTTGAAATCACAATTGAATTTTTCTATTTTTGTGAAATGACAGAAGATGTGATTAATGAGCCGGTATCAAAGACGGCAAACAATTATACAGAAGACAATATCAAAACCCTTGACTGGCGCGAACATATCAGAATGCGTCCGGGGATGTATATCGGGAAACTCGGTGACGGTTCATCTCAGGATGACGGAATATATGTACTGTTGAAAGAGATCATCGACAACTCGATCGACGAGTTTGTGATGGGTTCAGGAAAGACAATCGAAATCAGCCTGTCCGACAGCGAAGTCAGTGTTCGTGACTATGGTCGGGGAATTCCGCTCGGAAAGATGGTGGATGCGGTATCAAAGATGAACACCGGCGGAAAATATGATTCAAGAGCATTCAAGAAATCAGTTGGTCTGAACGGTGTCGGAACCAAAGCGGTCAATGCGCTTTCATCATTTTTTAAAGTCCAGTCGATTCGTGACAACAAAACCAGAATTGCTGAATTTTCATACGGTAACCTGACCTGTGAAGAGGAAAAGGAAACCACCATCAGAAAAGGTACCAAGATCACTTTTGTACCCGATCCCGAAATTTTTAAGAATTTCAAATACCGAAAAGAGTATGTGGAACGGATGCTCAAGAATTATGTGTATCTGAATCCGGGTCTGAAAATCATTTTTAACGGCGAAGAATTTTATTCCGAAAACGGTTTGAAGGATTTGCTGACCGACAATATTGACGAAGAAATCGTTTATGACATCATCCATCTGAGAGGTGAAGACATCGAAATCGCTTTGACACACAGCAGAAGTTCATATTCCGAAACTTATTATTCGTTTGTCAACGGTCAGAATACAACCCAGGGTGGAACACATCTGAGCGCGTTCAAGGAAGCTGTGGTAAAGACAGTCAGAGATTTTTTCAATAAAAATTATGATCCGAGCGATATCAGAAAATCAATCATCAGTGCGATTGCAATCAAAGTGATCGAACCTGTGTTTGAATCACAGACCAAAACAAAACTCGGATCAACCGATATGGGTCCGGATCTGCCGACGGTCAGAACTTTTGTAAATGATTTTGTCAAAACACAACTCGACAATTTCCTTCATAAAAATCCGGAGGTTGCGCAGTCGCTTGAGAAAAAAATCAAAGAAGCTGAACTCGAAAGAAAAGAACTGTCGGGAATCAGAAAACTGGCAAGAGAAAGAGCAAAAAAAGTCAGTCTGCACAACAAAAAACTGAGAGACTGCCGTCAGCATTACAACGATCAGAAATCTGAAGCAAAACTCGATACCACCATCTTTATCACAGAGGGTGATTCTGCGAGCGGTTCGATTACAAAAAGCAGAAATGTAGAAACCCAGGCGGTTTTCAGTTTGAGAGGTAAACCGCTGAATTCTTACGGTCTGACCAAAAAGATCGTTTATGAAAACGAGGAATTCAATCTGCTGCAGGCGGCGCTGAACATCGAAGACGGTTTGGAAGAATTGAGATACAACAATGTGGTGATTGCAACTGATGCCGACGTAGACGGTATGCACATTCGGTTGCTGCTGATTACATTTTTCCTTCAGTTTTTCCCCGATCTGATCAGAGAAGGTCATCTGTATATTTTGCAGACGCCGCTGTTCAGGGTCAGAAACAAAAAAGAAACAAGATACTGTTATACCGAAGAGGAAAGACTCAGTGCAATCAGTGAATTGGGCAAAAATCCGGAGATCACACGATTCAAAGGTTTGGGAGAAATTTCACCCGATGAATTCAAAAACTTTATCGGCAAGGACATGCGTCTCGAACCGGTGATGATCGGGCGCGATACGACGATCGAGGAACTTCTTGAATTCTACATGGGAAAAAATACGCCTGACCGTCAGGAATTTATCGTCAATAATCTGAGAGTGGATCTTTAAAAAAGCTGAAACGAGATGAGAATTAACAACAAAAGAGTCTTTCCGATTGTCAATATCGTTTATACTTTCCTGATGCTCGGCATACTTTGCGGTCTGCTGCTGATTCTGGTGCCGATACCCGCGATCATCAATCTGGCACCGCACGAATTCAGACCGGTATTTCCGTATCTGATCATCGGTGTATTTTCACTGCTGATTTTTTATTTCAAAAAAACAGGGCCTCAGCAGTTTGAATACAGCAGCGACGGAGAAACGATCACCATACGGACAAAAGATCCGTTCTGGTCAAAATATTTTCCGCAAAATGTGAGAATGGTCGATTTTCCAAAGAGAAAACTCACAGGATTTAAAATCAAAAAGAAATCATTCGGAAAAAAACTTGAATTGTACATCAAAAGCAAAAGAAACAAAGACGGAATCAATCGGGTTCACCTGAATATCAGATATCTGAATGACAAAGAGATATCCGATCTGAAAAGATCACTTTCCAAAGTCATTCAAAAAAATAAGGAAGCAGAATCAATGAAGAACAAAGAAGAAGAGCACAATGAACGATCATAACAACGAAGAAACCATCAAAAAAATATCGGGCATGTATCAGGACTGGTTCCTGGATTATGCCTCTTATGTTATCCTCGAAAGAGCGATCCCATCGATTTTTGACGGACTGAAACCGGTTCAGCGAAGAATCATGCATTCGATGCGCGAACTGGAAGACGGCCGTTACAACAAAGTGGCGAACATCGTCGGAAATACCATGAAATATCATCCGCACGGTGATGCCGCCATCACGGATGCAATCGTACAGATCGGTCAGAAAGAACTGCTGATAGACACCCAGGGAAACTGGGGAAACGTACTGACGGGCGACGGTGCAGCGGCTGCGCGATACATCGAAGCCAGACTGACTCCGTTTGCGCTTGAAGTGGTTTTTAATCCGAAAACAACAACCTGGCTACCCTCCTATGACGGCAGAAACAAAGAACCCGAAAATCTTCCGGTCAAATTCCCGCTGCTGCTTGCACAGGGTGTGGAAGGAATCGCGGTCGGGCTTTCAACCAAGATTTTGCCGCATAATTTTATTGAACTGATTGATGCTTCAATCGCTTATCTGAAAGGCAAAAAATTTGTGCTCTATCCTGATTTCCTGACCGGCGGACTAATCGATGTAAGCGATTACAACGACGGACAGAGAGGCGGAAAAATCAGAAGCCGTGCAAAAATTCATCAGGAAGACAAAAACACGCTGAAGATTACAGAAATTCCGTTTGGAACAACCACCGGAAGTCTGATTGATTCGATCATCAAAGCGAATGACAAAGGGAAAATCAAAATCAAAAAAATCGAAGACAATACTTCGAGCAATGTTGAAATTCTGGTTCATCTCATGCCCGGTGTTTCGCCCGACAAGATGATCGATGCGCTGTATGCATTTACGGATTGTGAAATTTCAATTTCGCCAAATGCATGTGTGATCAATGTGAACACGCCCGAATTTCTGACGGTCAGCGATATATTGAGAAGCGATACCGAGTTCACGGTTGAACTGCTCAAAAGAGAACTTGAAATCGAATTGGACGAACTTCAGGAACAATGGCAT
This sequence comes from Flavobacteriia bacterium, assembly GCA_019455045.1. Classification (GTDB taxonomy): domain Bacteria; phylum Bacteroidota; class Bacteroidia; order Flavobacteriales; family Weeksellaceae; genus Moheibacter. Next base: position 5,334 of record JACFND010000029.1, on the reverse strand, counting down.
TTTTCATCGCTTGAAAGAATTTTTATCGAAAACCGGATTTATCACGATATCGAAAATGAGGAAACCTGGGAAGGTGTGATCAAGGCAATCGACAAAGGTTTGAAACCGCATACCGCCCATCTGCTGAGAGAAGTTACAGAAGAAGACATCGTCCGGCTGACTGAAATCAGAATCAAAAGGATTTCAAAATTCGATATGGACAAGGCGCAGCAGTATATCGAATCACTTGAAGACAAAATCGCAAACGTCAAACATCATCTTGAAAATCTGATCGAATATGCGATTGATTATTTCAAAAATCTGAAATCAAAATACGGAAAAGGAAAAGAAAGAAAAACCGAAATCAGGATTTTTGACAATATCGATGCGACCAAAGTTGCTGCCGCCAATGTGAAATTTTATGTGGATGCGGAGGAAGGATTTATCGGGACTTCGCTCAAAAAAGACGAATTTTTGTTTGAATGTTCGGACATTGACGACATCATTGTTTTCAGAAGAGACGGTGTGATGATGGTGACCAAAGTCGATTCTAAAACCTTTGTCGGAAAAGGAATCATCCATGTTGCGGTCTGGAACAAAAACGACAAACGCACGATTTACAATATGATTTATCGCGACGGCAAAAACGGTCCGGCATATCAGAAACGTTTTGCGGTTACTTCGATTACACGCGATCGCGAATACGATCTGACCAACGGAAACAAAGGTTCTGAGATTCTGTATTTTACAGCCAATCCAAATGGTGAAGCAGAAGTTGTACAAATCCTGCTGAAGCCTTCTCAAAGACTGAAAAAATTGAAATTTGATATTGATTTTTCGGAACTGGCTGTCAAAGGAAGAAACAGCAAAGGAAATCTGGTTTCAAAATATCCAATCAAAAAAGTCGAACTCAAAGAAGAAGGCGTTTCGACGCTTGCACCCAGAAAAATCTGGTTTGACGACACCGTAAAAAGACTGAATGCAGACGGAAGAGGCGAACTCTTGGGCGCATTCAAAGGAAGCGATAAAATTCTGACCGTCAATGACAAAGGCGAAGTCAAACTCACCGGTTTTGATTTGAGCAATCGTTATGATGACGAACTGCTGGTCATTGAAAAATGGAAACCCGAAAAACCGATTTCGTGTATTTATTATGATGCTGACAAAGACCGTTATTATGTCAAGAGATTTTTGGCGGAAGACACGCTGAAGCCTCAGCCGTTCTACTTTTCAGAAAACCCGAATTCGTTTATCGAACTGGTTACTGCACAGAAAAATCCGGTTGTCGATTTGATTTTTTCAAAGGTCAAAGGAGTTGAGAAAGAAACCGAAACGGTTAATTTGGAAGAATTCATTGCGGTCAAAGGAATCAGCGCACAGGGCAATCAGCTGACGACCGATAAAATCAAACAGATCAATCTTCATCCGCCGGTTGAAGAGCCCGAAGAGGAAGAAGTTGAGGAATTGGAAAATGAGCCGGACGAAAGCGAAGGCGCAATCGGTGAACAGGCTTCATTGTTTGATTTTCCGGATGAAAAAGATGATTCAGCCACCGAAAATAATGAAGAATGATAGACCCGATTACAATTGCAATCCTCGCAATCACAGCGATTTTCAGCTACAAAGGATTTGGAGATTACAATTTTTTTGACCGTTTTAAATTTCAGCCCGGACCAATCATTCAGCACAAACAGTACGACCGGCTGTTGACATCGGGTTTTCTGCATGTGAACACCACCCATCTGCTGTTCAATATGCTGACGCTCTATTTTTTTGCCTGGTATGTGATCGGATTCTTTTCGAGTCACACCGGTTCGGTTGCAAACGGTCAGCTGGTTTTTGCAATTGTCTATCTGGCAGCGATTATCGGCGGAAATCTGCTTTCACTGTTTTTTCAGCGAAACAACTACAGCTATTCGGCGGTTGGTGCATCGGGCGGTGTTTCGGGAATCCTGTTTGCCTCGATTGTCATCGACCCGAATCTTGAACTCTATCTGTTTTTCTTTTTGCCGATCAAAGGATGGATTTTCGCAATTGCCTATCTTGGCTATTCGGTTTACGGAATGAAAAAGCAACTTGGAAACATCGGACACGAAGCGCATCTGGGCGGTTCCATCATCGGACTGATCGCGCCGATTCTGATATTTCCGGATATATTTGAACAAAACAAAATCTATATACTCGGCATGCTGATCCCGATCGCGGTATTGTTTGTGATGGCGTTAAAAGAAAAAAAATAATCATGCTGAAAGAACTTTGCGGAATTCAATATCTGGAACGAAAACCAAATCAAATTACTGAAAAACCAAAACTGATGCTGCTGATTCACGGCTACGGCAGTAACGAGGAAGATTTGTTTAGTTTTTCGGAAGCTTTTCCGGATGATTTTTATGTAGTCAGCGTTCGAGGAATTCACAGTCTGGCAGTTGGAATGTATGCCTGGTATGAAATCAATTTTTTGGATGTGGGAAAATTCAACAATATACCGCAGGGATTGGAATCAAGAGACAAACTCGTTCGGTTTATCGATGAATATACAGCAAAAGAAAATTGCGACAAAGATGAGGTTTGGATCTGCGGATTCAGTCAGGGTGCGATTTTGAGTTATTCGATTGCATTGAATTTTCCGGACAAAGTCAGACATGTGGCGATACTGAGCGGCTATCCCGAAGACGAATTTATCGGCAGTATTGATTCCGAAAAAGATTATTCAAAACTCGATTTTTATATTTCTCACGGAACGGTTGATCCGGTGATTCCGATCGAATGGGCGAGAAAAGGAAAACCTTTGTTAGACAGTCTGAACATCAAAAATGAATACCATGAATATCATCAGGGACACGGTTTGAATCCTCAGAATTACACTGATTTTATGAAGTGGGTGGAACGGGGAAATTAAAATCAAATTTCATTTCATTCGATTAAAACAGATAAAAAGGACGATTTCATATTCGAATTCTCCGAATTCGTTTTCTTTGTTGATTATTTGATTCTACAAATATTTGATTTCTCCGAAATCATTTTCGACGATTCAACCAAAACAAATTGATTTAATTTTTATTGGGATTAATTCTGACTAAAATGGCTTAAAATTTAAAGATATTTGAAGCTAATTATTTCTGATTGAATTTTGAAATTTTTAATCGTTATCACGAGAAAACGATCCACGGAGGCGGATCGAATATTTGTAGCTTATAATTGATAAGCCCAGAAATGTTTTGGCGCAGATTTTTGTTGCGAAGCAAAACAAAAATTGTGACAAAACAGTTAATAACGATAAGCGGTTAAATGAGTCGAACCTTTGCTAATTTATTTCAATTATACAACCAAAATGGTTTCCGATTCATAACTTTGCATCAAATCAAACTCAAAAAATGAGCAACCCGGACAGAAAACCAATTGTAGCCATTTCGGTGGGAGACTTCAACGGCATCGGTTATGAAATCATCGTGAAAACTTTGGCAGACAAAGACATTCTTGATTTTTTTACACCGGTCATCTTTGGTTCGACCAAACATCTTAATTATTACAAAAATCTGATCTATGACAATTCAATCCAGTTTTTTGGAATCAATGAAGCTTCAGCTGCAGTTGAAAAAAAGATCAATGTGATCAATCTCTGGAAAGAACCGGCTCAGATGGAATTTGGTGTTTCATCCGAAATCGCGGGAACTTATGCTTATGAATCGCTCAAAGCGGCTGCCGACGCGGTCAAAAACGGAGATTGTGATGTACTGGTCACTGCACCGATCAACAAACAAAATATTCAGTCCGATAAATTTCATTTTCCGGGTCACACCGAATTTCTGGGTGAAGCCTGGGGCGGAGATCCGCTGATGTTTCTGGTTTCAGAAAAACTCAAAGTCAGTCTGGTTACGCAGCATATACCGCTGAAAGATGTGGCAGCCGCAATCCATAAAAAGAATATCGTTCAAAAAATCAATCAGATACATGATTCGCTGGTTCAGGATTACAGAATCAGCAAACCAAAAATCGCGGTTTTGGGTCTGAATCCGCATTCGGGAGATAACGGACTGCTTGGAAAAGAAGAACAGGAAATCATCATTCCGGCGATACAGTCATTGTACGAAAAAGGTATGTTGGTCTATGGACCTTATGCTGCTGACAGCTTTTTCAGTCCCGAAAATATTGAAGTTTTTGATGCGGTTTTGGGTATGTATCATGATCAGGTGCTGATTCCGTTCAAGACTTTGTGTTTTGACGAAGGTGTGAATTATACCGCTTCGCTGCCGTTTGTGAGAACTTCGCCGGATCATGGTGTTGCTTATGACATTGCCGGAAAAGGAATTGCAGATCCGACTTCGTTCAGAGAAGCGATTTATACCGCAATCGATATTTTCAAAACCAGAGAAGAATACAAGGAATTGACATCCAATGTACTGAAGACCCATAAGTTATCGGCAGACAGGGATGAATAATCGGATGATTAAATTCTGAATTTTTCAAAAATCCATTATTTCAAGACAGCAAAATTCAATATTGTTTTCGTCTTCGATAAATTCCTTGATTGAATTCTGATTTTTAATGATTAGTTTCGAAATACTGTTTGTGCTCAAATTTCCGGTTCTCAACCATATTATTTTTGGCGGACATCCTTTTAAGTTTGCTATTTCAGAAAAATCAGCATCGAAAGTGACAATGCTGTATCCGTTTTCCAATGCGAATTGTCAGATATTTAAATCTGAAGAATTTTCAAGACCTAATTCTCTTACCTGACCGGATTCTGAAAAATCATCATTCAGTAATTTAATTATTTTAAAAGAAATATTCTGGTCAAAAAGCAGTTTCATCCGATAAGCTTTAACCGATTTTCTCTGTTTGCAGCATAGGCCAGACAGGCTTTGATCATTTCAGAATTTAATTCCGGAAAATCAGAGATGATTTCCTGCTCGGTCATTCCGTTTGCAAGCCAATTCAAAACATCATACACCGAAATCCTGGTTCCGGTTAGGACAGGTTTGCCAAATCTTTTTTCGGGTTCGACACTGATATATTTTCTAAAATCAACCACGGTAAGTAAATTTGAAACCAATTTAAGCTTTTTTACTAACAACTGCAAAAAAGTTAATTTCAGGATAAATCTGTTCATCGGCAGAACAGAAGATAACAATCGGCCAAAACCTAAAAATCAGGAAAAAAAGAAAAACTTTATTTTTCTGTTGTTTTTCAGTCAGATGTATTATCTTTGCCACCCGTTTTGAGTTATGGAAAAGATCAGGAATTATGATATTTCCTTTTCAGGATTGAAGTTGGGAAGACATGAGTTTGAATTTCAAATCGCTCCTGACTTCCGCACATTTTTTTATTAAAAATATAAACCACTGATAGACTATT
>JACFND010000094.1 GCA_019455045.1 Flavobacteriia bacterium | reverse complement strand
AGGGTTGGGGAAGAATCGAGGAAAATTTCCATTTAATAATTCTAATGTGTATTAAATTTAATTCCATTCAAAAAAACATAAAGATTTGATTTTGGTTAAATTCCGGATCGGATTGGTTCAAAATCTTATATTTTCATAAATTCGGGGGTTCAAAATAAACAATATGAAAAAAATAATCATGAGCGCAATCATTGCAGGATCTCTGGTTTCGTGCAGCCAAAATAAGGATGGCAGCACCGATTCGGAAACAAAGACCGAAAATAATTTTGAAGTCAAAGCAGACCGTTTTGCGGATATCCAGGTGTTGAGATACAAAGTGGATGATTTTGACAAACTGACACTTGATCAGAAAAAACTGGTTTATTATCTGACTCAGGCAGGTTTGGCCGGAAGAGACATTGTGTATGATCAGAATTACAAACACAATCTCGAAATCCGTCAGGCGATCGACAATATCGTCAGAAATTACAAAGGCGAAAAAGGAGGTGACTGGGATAAATTTATGGTTTATGCCAAACAAATGTGGTTTGCAAACGGAATTCATCACCATTATTCGATGGATAAATTCACGCCTCAGTTTTCAAAAGAATATTTCCAAAAACTGATGGACGAAACAGGTTCAAAACTGAGCGAAGCATCGATGGAAGCAATTTTCAATCCGGCAGTCGATCCGAAAAGAGTCAATCTCGATCCTTCAAAGGGACTGATTCCCGGCAGTGCAAACAATTTTTACGGCGACGGTCTGACCGATGCAATGGTGGATGATTATTACAATAAAATCATCGATCCGACAGACAAACAGCCGATTTCTTACGGTTTGAATTCACAGATGATTCTTGACGAAAACGGACAGATCAAAGAAGTTCCGTGGAAAGTTGGCGGAATGTATGGTCCGGCGCTTGAACAGGTGGTTTTCTGGCTTGAAAAAGCAGTTGGTGTGGCTGAAAACGAACCTCAGAAAAAAGCTTTGGAACTGCTGATCAAATATTACAAATCGGGCGATCTCAAAGATTGGGATGATTACAGCATCGCATGGACAGAAGCAACCGAAGGCGATATCGATTACATCAACGGATTTATTGAAGTGTATGGTGATGCAAAAGGTTACAGAGCCAATTTTGAATCTGTGGTTCAAATGAACGATTTTGCAGCATCCGAACGGATGAAAGTGGTGTCTGACAATGCACAGTGGTTTGAGGACAATTCACCGATTATGGCGGAACACAAAAAGAAAAATGTAACCGGTGTCAGCTACAAAGTTGTTGATGTGGTCGGCGAATCGGGTGATGCTTCTCCGGCAACTCCGATCGGAATCAATCTGCCGAATGCGGATTGGATCAGAGCAGAACACGGCTCAAAATCGGTGAGTCTCGGAAATATCATCGATGCTTATCAGGCGGCTTCAGGCGGTGCGACCATCGATGAATTCGGTTATGACGATAAGGAAAAAGAAAGAGATAAAAAATATTCAGAACTGGCTGACAATCTGCATACCGCGCTACACGAGGTGATCGGACATGCGAGCGGACAGCTCAATCCGGGTATTGCAACTCCAAATGTGACTTTGAAAAGCTATGCGAGTACCTTGGAAGAAGCAAGAGCCGATCTGGTCGGTTTGTATTATCTGATGGATCAGAAACTGATCGATCTCGGTCTGATGGAAACCCTGGATGTCGGTCGTGCTGCTTATGACAATTATATCAGAAACGGTATGATGCTGCAGTTGAGAAGAATAGAACCCGGAAACAATATCGAAGAATCACACATGAGAAACCGTCAGCTGGTGGCTGCATGGGCGTTTGAAAAAGGAAAAGACAAAAATGTGATTGAGAAAATCGTAAAAGACGGAAAAACCTATTTCAAAATCAATGATTATGATGCGCTCAGGACGCTTTTTGGAGATTTGCTGAGAGAAATTCAGAGAATCAAATCTGAAGGTGATTATGAAGCCGGAAAAAATCTGGTGGAAAATTACGGTGTGAAGGTGGATCAGCAGTTGCACCGGGAAGTGCTTGAAAGATACAAACCATTGAATATTGCCCCATACAGCGGTTTTATCAACCCGGTTCTGGTGCCTGTAACCGACAAGGACGGAAACATTACAGACATCAAAATTGAGTATCCTGCTGACTTTGTTGAACAGATGCTTTATTATGATGAACATTATAATTTTCTGAAACCCTGAGAATTTAATTTAAAATAAAAGATGCCCGTTTCGACCTATTGAAACGGGCATTTTTTGTTGGTTTGAGCTGATTTAATCCCGGTTTTGTGATCCGCTTTTCTTCAAAAATCACTAACTTTGAACCTTATGAAAGCATTAATCATCGTTGACATCCAATACGATTTTCTTGAAGGCGGAAGCCTTGAAGTTCCGGGCGGAAATGAGGTGATTCCACTGATCAACGGACTCCAGAAAGATTATGAACTGATCGTTGCGACCCAGGACTGGCATCCTTCGCATCACAAAAGTTTTGCAGCCGAACATCCCGGAAAAAATGAATTTGAAATCATCGATCTGAACGGTCTCAGTCAGGTGCTTTGGCCGGTTCACTGTGTACAGGGAAGACACGGTTCTGAGTTTCATGATGATTTGGAAATCAGAAAGATCGAAGCAATTTTCAGAAAAGGAATGAATCCCGAAGTGGACAGTTACAGCGGTTTCTTTGACAACGGCAGACGAAAAAACACCGGACTGAACGGTTATCTCAAAGACAGAAATGTGGATGAAGTCCATATCTGCGGTCTGGCGGCTGATTTCTGTGTGAATTATACTGCAAATGACGCTTTAGATCTCGGTTACAAAACAGTGATCATTGAAAATGCAACCCGTCCGATCGATCCCGACAACTGGGAAAAAATCAAAAGAGATTTTGAATTGAAGGGTGGGCTTTTGTATAATTAATGTTGAACCCGCAATTCTTTTTCTCTAATTAGAAAAACAAATCTCATAAACCAATTTCGAAAATCAGCATTTTAATGGTTCAATCCCTTTGGGGTTATCTAGATTTGGCGTTTATTTTATCCCCCGACTTTGTCGAGGGCTACCAATGGTTGAACCGCTTTGCGGTTCTTGATTCCGTTATATTATGCTGAAAAATCCTGAAGGGATTTAACTATTGGTAACCTTGGGTGAAACCCATGGAAAAAAGCATCTCTTAGAAATAGAACTCTGAAGGAGTTCAACAATAATTATTTTGTAATTTTCCATTAGTGTCAAAGATTGGGATTTCTTTCCTGACTTCCGCACATTTTTTTATTAAAAATATAAACCACTGATAGAC
>JACFND010000093.1 GCA_019455045.1 Flavobacteriia bacterium | reverse complement strand
ACAGCTAAACGAACTTTTTGATTTTGGGTGTTAATTTGCGGAAGTCAGGAAAAAGAAAAACTTTATTTTTCTGTTGTTTTTCAGTCAGATGTATTATCTTTGCCACCCGTTTTGAGTTATGGAAAAGATCAGGAATTATGATATTTCCTTTTCAGGATTGAAGTTGGGAAGACATGAGTTTGAATTTCAAATCGCTCAGCCGTTCTTTGATTTGTTTGAATTTGATCAGGATTTCAGCAGACCCGATGTGAAGGTGATCACGGTTTTGGACAAGAAAAATAATTTTCTTGAATTGTTTTTCAAATTGTCCGGCACAGTCGAACTGATTTGTGATGTCACAAATGAACCGTATGATCAGCCGATCGAAGGTGAGAATGAAATCATCGTGAAATTTGGTGAAGATTTTGACGATTCGGATGACGAAGTTTGGGTGATTCCTTACGGTGAGCATTCGGTCAATGTTGCACAGCTGATTTATGAAATGAGTCTGCTCGCAATACCGGTCAAAAGGATACATCCCGATGTACTGAACGGAAAAAGCAATTCTGAAATGATCGAACTACTTGAAAAATACAGTCCGCACGAGCATCAGGATTCAAACGAAGAAGAAACCGACCCGAGATGGGAAGCATTGAAAAAATTAAAAAAATAATAATAACTGAAAAGAATATAAGTTATGGCACATCCTAAGAGAAGACAATCGACTACGAGAAGAGATAAACGTAGAACGCATTACAAGATTGAGGCTCCACAGATTGCGGTTGACAAAACCACCGGAGTTTCACATCTGTACCACAGAGCATACTGGCACGAAGGAAAAATGTACTACAGAGGCAAAGTGGTAATGGAAAGAGAAATTGAAGAAAGCGAGGATTAATCCCGTCTTTCAGTCAAAAATTTAAAAGCTGCTTCTTTTAATGAAGTCAGCTTTTCTTTTTTTTTATACCTTTGAAATTCTATTCCATTTAACAAATTCACATTATGGACATTAAAGAAATACAAAATTTAATCAAATTCGTTTCAAAATCAGATGTGGCAGAGGTCAGTCTGAAAATGAAGGATTTTGAAATCAAAGTCAAAAACATCGGCGGCCAGACTGTCAGTTATGCGCCACAGGCAGTAATTCCGCAACAGGTTGTTGCACCCCAACCTGCGGCTCCGGCAGCCCAGCCTGCTCAGCCGTCAGCACCGGCAGCAGCCGAAACAGAAGACAATTCAAAGTATATCACCGTCAAATCGCCAATGATCGGTACTTTCTACCGATCGTCAGGCCCTGACAAAGAACCGTTTGTACAGGTGGGCGACAGCGTTGCTCCGGGTACCGTACTTTGTATCGTGGAAGCAATGAAATTGTTCAACGAAATTGAATCCGAAGTATCAGGTAAAATTGTAAAAATATTGGTGGATGACACCACACCGGTTGAGTATGATCAGCCATTGTTCCTGATTGAACCTTAATTCTCCAAAGCGCAAAAATATGTTTAAAAAGATATTAATTGCCAACAGAGGTGAGATTGCAATGCGTATTATCCGTACTGCAAAGGAAATGGGAATCAAAACGGTAGCTGTCTATTCAACTGCCGACCGCGACAGTCTGCATGTGAGATTTGCAGATGAAGCAGTCTGTGTGGGTCCGCCCGCCAGCGCTCAGTCTTATCTGAAGATTGCAAATATCATCGCTGCCGCGGAAATTACAGATGCGGATGCAATCCATCCCGGCTACGGATTTTTGTCAGAAAATTCAAAATTCTCAAAAACCTGTAAAGACACAGGCATCAAATTCATCGGTGCACTGCCAGAGCAGATCGACCGTATGGGCGACAAAGCAAGTGCAAAGGCAACCATGATTGAAGCCGGCGTTCCTGTTGTTCCGGGTTCCAAAGGAATTCTGAAAGATTTGGACGACGCCAAGAAAACTGCTAAGAAAATCGGTTATCCGGTGATGATCAAAGCAACTGCAGGCGGTGGCGGAAAAGGGATGAGAGAAATTTTCAGCGACAAAGATCTCGACAAACATTTTGATTCTGCCGTTCAGGAAGCAACCGCAGCATTTGGAAACGGAGGTATGTATATGGAGAAACTGATTGTGAATCCGAGACATATTGAAATCCAAATCGCCGGCGATTCAAGAGGAAGAGCCTGTCACCTTTCGGAAAGAGACTGTTCGATCCAGAGAAGACACCAGAAGCTGACCGAAGAAACACCATCACCGTTCATGACGCCCGAACTGCGTGCAAAAATGGGTGAAGCCGCAGTAAAAGCTGCCGAATATATCGGTTATGAAGGTGTGGGAACCATTGAATTTCTGGTTGACAAAGACGGAAATTTCTATTTTATGGAAATGAACACCCGTATCCAGGTGGAACACCCGATTACAGAACAGGTGATTGATTATGATTTGGTCAAAGAACAGATTTTGATTGCAGCCGGTCAGCAGATTTCGGGTAAAAATTATCTGCCCAAACTTCATGCGATCGAATGCCGAATCAATGCTGAAGATCCTTACAATCACTTCAGACCGTCTCCGGGAACAATTACAAATATCAACATTCCGGGCGGACACGGTGTCAGAGTCGATACCCATGTGTATGCAGGTTATCAGATTCCGCCTTATTATGATTCGATGATTGCAAAACTGATTGTAACCGCTCAGACCAGAGAGGAATCTTTGGCAAAAATGAGAAGAGCGCTTGAAGAATTCTATATCGAAGGAATTAAAACTACGGTTCCGTTCCACAGACAGCTGATGGACAATCATGTCTATATCAAAGGTGATTACACCACAGCATTTATGGAAACATTTGAGATGGATCCGTCCTACGAAAATCAGTTTTAAATAAAATTCAATTCATAACAAAAGCCGGAGTTTTTAAAATTCCGGCTTTTTTTGCGAAAACAATTTTATTTTGAATAATAACAGTCGTTTCTAAATTATCTTTTGATCATCTTTTGTTTGTGAATCAGCTTTTGATTGGAATCAGACAGGATGATCAGATAAATTCCCCGACTCAATTTCGACAAATCAATTTCAGGCTGATTTGAATTAATTCGAATCGGATTTATAATCAGTCGCCCGTTCAAATCAGCAATACTGACAAATACTTCTGTAGAATTAACACCCGAAAAGATAATCTTATCAGAGAAGGGATTAGGTGAAATCTGAACCCGATTCAGTTCATTTTCTGCAGTATTCATAGTTCTGCTGTTATAGATAGCCGTATCTCCAAATTGATTGGTAACGGTAAGGATAAAACCGCCATCTGGTTTTTCATTTATATTATAATTCAAAGGCGGTAGCATCTCATTAACTGTGTAAGTTGAAAAGTTATTCTGGAAATTTTTTGAA
>JACFND010000092.1 GCA_019455045.1 Flavobacteriia bacterium | reverse complement strand
GGCGTCTCAAAAAGCGTGACTTTCAATTCGTATTTTGAATTGAGTTTTGCACGAATCCTGTTCCAGATGACCACCGAAATATTTTCTGCGGTCGGATTCAACTTTTTGAATTCTTCAACTTCAAGGTTCAAATTTTTATGATCCAGATAATCTTCAACTTCGTCTTTGATGATTTTTTTCAGAATGTCAAGATTCATCACAAAACCGGTTTCGGGATCGATCTCGCCGGTGACGGTAACAATCAGCTCATAATTGTGCCCGTGATAAAGCGGATTTGAACATTTGCCGAATACCTTCAGATTTTCTTCATCGCTGTATCCTTCCTTGTGCAGTCTGTGTGCCGCATTGAAATGCGCTTTTCTGTTGATGCTAATCTTCATTTTTTAATTTTGATAAATATTCTGCAAATATAATTTTGAACCAAACCGTATAATTGTCCGGATTTTCAGCTATGTCTTTTTTCAGATCTTCGATTGAAATCCATTTTGCATCCATCACTTCTTCGGGATTCAGATTCATTTCACCTTCATAAAATCCAACAAAAACCCGATCGAGTTCATGTTCAAAAAGTCCGGGTTCCAATTCGGCTTTGTATATAAAATGAAATTTTTCCTCGATCGCACAGTCAAAACCCATCTCCTCTTTCAGTCTTCTGTGTGCCGCCTGTTCATAGCTTTCATTTTCTCTCGGATGACTGCAGCAGGTATTTGTCCAAAGTTTTGGCGAATGATATTTTTCTGCTGCCCGCTGATGAATCAGCAGTTCTCCTTTTGAATTGAATACAAACACCGAAAACGCTCTGTGAAGCAGCCCAGCATGATGTGCCTGCTGTTTTTCCATCAGTCCGATCGGCCGATCTTCCCGATCGATCAATACTACAAATTCTTCCATCCCGACAAAGTTAGGAATTCAAATCAAATGAAAGGTCATAATCAGAGTCCGACAGCCAAACAAATCAATTTCGGTTGGCATACGCTTTGAATATATCCGTTGGATTAAAAACAGACAACCACAGCCAAATTGTGATTCTCAGCGCTTTAATTCAACAAAACCAAGCAAACAGAACCGGTCTGAATTTTTGTTCGGGTCATTCTGTCAGTCAAAAGGAAATAATTTTATGATAGATATAGACAAGTTGTCATTTAATCAAATGATGGGTGAAGAAATCGAACTGATTCCACTGGTGAGTGAGGAAGATGAAAAGAAATTCAGCAAACAGGCAGTGCCCGAAGCATTGGCGATACTTCCGCTGAAAAATACGGTTTTGTTTCCGGGTGTGGTGATTCCGATTACCGCCGGCAGAAACAAATCGATCAAACTGCTCGAAGACGCTTATCGCGACAAACAGCTGATCGGTGTGGTCGCCCAATTGAATTCAAAAATTGACGAACCCGAAATCAAAGACATCAATCAGGTCGGTACGGTCGCACGAATTCTGAAAATGCTCAAGATGCCCGACGGAAATACCACCGTGATTCTTCAGGGTGTGAGAAGATTCAGATGGCAGGAAATCATACAGACCGAGCCTTATTTTATGGCTTCGATCCTGACTTTGGAAGAAAAAAGACCAAGCGCAAGAAACAAAGAATTTACTGCAACCATTGAATCGATCAAAGATTTGGCGCTTCAGATCATCGACATCAATCCTGCTATGCCGTCAGAAGCGAGTATGGCGATCAACAACATTGAAAGTCCTTCGTTTCTGATCAATTTCATCAGTTCGAATATGAATCTGACGATTGCAGAAAAACAGAGACTGCTCGAATATTCAAATATGAATGAAAGAGCAATCGAAGTACTGAAACTGATGGACGTTGAACTTCAAAAACTGGAATTGAAACACAACATCCAGTCAAAAGTTCGTCAGGATATGGATCAGCAGCAGAGAGAATATTTTCTTCATCAGCAGATGAAAACCATCCAGGAAGAACTGGGCGGCGCCTCATCAGAAGCTGAAATTGAAGAAATAAAAATGAGAGCGGCTTCAAAAAAATGGAATGCCGAAACCAAAGAACATTTTGACAAAGAACTCAGCCGTCTGCTCCGTTTGAATCCTCAAATGCCCGAACACAGCATTCAAAGAAATTATCTCGAATTCATGCTCGATCTGCCCTGGGAAGATTATACAAAAGACGATCTCGATCTGAAAAGGGCGCAAAAGATTTTGGACAGAGATCATTTCGGATTGGAAGATATCAAAGAAAGAATCATTGAATATTTGGCGGTGCTGAAACTGAAAGGCGATATGAAATCACCGATCATCTGTCTGTACGGCCCTCCAGGTGTGGGAAAAACATCTTTGGGCAAATCGATTGCAGAAGCCGTCAACCGAAAATACATCAGAATGTCTTTGGGCGGACTCAGAGACGAAGCCGAAATCAGAGGTCACAGAAAAACCTATATCGGTGCAATGCCCGGACGAATTCTTCAATCGATCAAAAAAGCAGGAAGTTCAAATCCTGTATTTATTTTGGACGAAATCGACAAAATGACCAGCAACGCGTACGGAGATCCTTCTTCTGCAATGCTCGAAGTACTCGATCCGGAACAGAATCATTCATTTTATGACAACTATCTCGAACAGGGTTATGATTTGTCAAAAGTCTTTTTTATCGCGACTGCAAACAACACTTCCGACATTCCCTCTCCATTGAGAGACCGTATGGAAATGATCAATATTGCAGGTTATACGGTTGAAGAGAAAGTTGAGATTGCACACAAATATCTGCTTCCAAAACAGCTGAAAGAACATGGTCTGAAAAGCGATGATCTGAGCATTCCAAAAAAAGATCTTGAATTTCTGATTGAAACTTACACACGCGAATCGGGTGTCAGAAAGCTGGAACAGCAGATTGCAAAAATCGTTCGTCACACTGCAAAACAGGTGGCAATGGGCGATGAATATCAGAAAAAAGCGGATCAGGAAATCATTTCAAAAATTCTGGGTCCGGGAAGAAATACAGACAAATACGAAAACAACGAAGTGCCCGGCGTAGTCACCGGTCTTGCATGGACAAGGGTCGGCGGCGATATACTGTTTATCGAATCGGTACTTTCAAAAGGAAAAGGAAGTCTGACGATTACCGGAAATCTGGGTACGGTGATGAAGGAATCTGCGACCATCGCACTTGAATTCATCAAATCACATGCTGATGCTTTGAATATCGACGAAGATTTGATCGGAAAATACAACATTCATATTCACGTTCCCGAAGGTGCAACACCAAAGGACGGACCTTCTGCGGGCGTCACTATGCTGACTTCGATGGTGTCTTCATTTACCCAAAGAAAAGTGAAAGCTAATTTGGCGATGACCGGCGAAATCACATTGAGAGGAAGGGTGCTTCCGGTGGGCGGAATCAAAGAAAAGATTT
>JACFND010000091.1 GCA_019455045.1 Flavobacteriia bacterium | reverse complement strand
TCGACTCCGCCCGATAATCCTACTACTACTGTTTTCATCAGGCTGCAAATTTACGGAATTTTGATTTCAGAATCAGCGAATATCAATCTTCTTCACCAAGAATAAGATTTTCCAGTTGAATAAGTTTTAAATTCTGATTGTGTTCATAATTCAAATTATCACCTTTTGTAGTAATGAAATAAGTGTCAAACTTTTTTGAAAAGATTTCATTGTTCTTTTTGAAAAAATAATTTCTAAATGCTGTATGACTTTTGCCCGAAAAGTATCTAATTATTTTCCCGTCTTCTATTTTGTCCGGTTTTGTCTGATAAGGAAGAACTTCCTCATTCTTAATCAGTTCAAAATTAGCAATTGCAAATTCGTAAGCTTTGGAATCAATTTTATTGGCATCTGTTTCCGAGCACGGATAAAATTTCTTTTTAAAATAATTTCCCGATTTATCTTTCCAATACAGCTCGGTAAAAACGTAATAACTTTCCTGAAAACAATCGTATTGGACTTCACGAATCATGAGAATCAAACCCGGATGAGTCTCCTCTACAAAAAAATAATTTGTTGATCCATCAAACGAATCAATAAAACTGTTGACTCTTGGATTCAAAGCATTTTGGGCATTCAAAAAGAATGGAAAACAAAGCAGAAGCAGCAGTTTCATGGCTTGGCTTGAATTTTTAATTTGAGTCAATTTTCATTAAGCCCAAACAATCTCAAGCGTTTTCTTTACATCCGGATGAAGACTCCTGTACACCGGGCAGGTGACAGCAATATTTTCGATAATCGCCTTTTCCTTATCAGTAAACGAATTCGGGCCTCTCATGATCAGTTTGATCTGAATTTCACCGATCATCCTCGGATTTGAAGTCATGATTTTGGTAACCTCGGCTTCGCTTCCGTCGATTGAGATTCCTTTGTCATTTCCGATGATTCCCATCGTGGTCAGCATACAGCTCGCCAATGCGGTTGCCACCATATCGGTAGGCGAGAAGCGTGCGCCCATTCCGTGGTTGTCGGTCGGTGCATCATTTTCGATGATCGTTCCGGATTGCAGATGTTTCAGTTCGCATCTCAGTCCGCCTTTGTATAATACTGTTGAAGTCATTTTGAATTGATTTAAAATAATTTGCCGTTTTGTAATTTGATTTTTGTCAAAACTTTTTTTGTGTACAATGGAAAATCTGCATTCTGAATCCAGCCGTAATAACCCGGATCGGTGTCAAAAACTTCGGTCACTTTTTTTCCTTTGTGTTTCCCAAAACTGAAGATTTCATCACCTTTATCATTGTAAACGATAAATCCGGCCAGATCTGCAGTTTTTTTCTGTGTGGTAAATTCACTCAGGAATCGAATGTCATTTTCCAAATCTTCATATTTCTCAATCTGAGCTTTGAGCACCTCATAAGTCGCTTCCACATCAGCTGCCGCAGAGTGTGCATCTTTCAAATCTTTGTCGCAATAATATTTAAATGCAGAAGTCAGATCTCTCGGTTCTTTTTTGTAAAAAATCACCTGTACATCCACCAATCGATGACGGTCAATGTCAAATTCAAAATCCGATCTCATAAACTCTTCAGCCAGCAGCGGCACATCAAAACGATTTGAATTGTAACCCGCCAGATCTGAATCCTTCATCATTTCCCAAATCTGTGGTGCAATTTCCTTAAAAGTCGGTTCATCCACCACATCTTCATTTGAAATCCCGTGAACTGCCTGTGCTTCTCTTGAAATCGGAATTTCGGGATTGACTCTGAGCGTTTTGCTCTCTTTGTTTCCGTTTGGAAAAACCTTCAGCACCGAGATTTCGACGATTCTGTCCTTTCCGACATTCAGTCCGGTAGTTTCCAAATCAAAAAAGCAAATCGGTTTGTGTAGTTTAAGCATGAATAATTTTTTTTCTGAATATAATTGAAATAATGATATACAACAGTATGATGAACGGCACCGAATTCATTTGAAACAAAATTAAAAGAATGATGCTGATGATCAGGAATACATATTTGTAATGATTGTCGTTCCATGCGAATCCTTTGAATTTAAACGAAAACAAAGGGAGGTTGGCAATCAGTAACCAACAGGAAAGTATCGTGATGACAATTAAAAAATAAAGATCTGATTGCGGAGAAATAATAAATCCGTTTTGATTTTGAATCCAGAATAGTGAAAAAATCAAAATCGTATTGGCCGGCGTTGCCAGACCTTTGAAATAGGTGGATTGTTCGGTGTCCACATTGAATTTTGCCAAACGAAGTGCTGAAAACAGTATGATCAGAAATCCCAAAAGTGCACCAAATGCAAATTTCACGTTGGCATAACACAGCAATTCATCCGGTTTTGATTGCTCAATATAATATCCACCCAATAAATGAAACATCAAAAATCCGGGAACAACACCAAACGAAACCATATCTGCCAACGAATCCAGTTGAATGCCGATCTCTGAATTTGATTTCAATAATCTTGCAACCATTCCGTCAAGAAAATCAAATACAAGTGACAACAGCAAAAGAATTAATACTATATAGGTGACATCTAATTCCGTAGCGATTGACAAATTCAGATACATCACTGCCAAACACCCGCAAAACAAATTTCCAAGTGTCAGAAAATTAGGTATCGTAAACAATTTGATATTCATATAATATATATAGGTGTCGGGCAGATTGAATCGGACCCGGTCTCGAATGGAACTTTTCAATGCGAAGATAGCAAGAAATCAAACGCAATAAAAAACTATATTTTTTGTTTTAAAGAAAACATCTCATTTTTGCATGTTGTGAAATGTTGACGGTTAAATTTTGCAGATTCAAGCATTAATTTTTAAAACTTGACCCGAGCGAAGCGAACTGTACGAAGTAAAACCTGAAACCTGAAACCTGAAACCTGAAACTTGAAACCTGAAACCTGAAACAAAGAAAACCTGAAACAAAAAATAAATTTTGAAATTCAATCTGACCATAATTATTTGTTTAGCCGGCATCATGACCTATGGCCAGGCGACCCGTAAATATTCAAACGAATTCCTGAATATCGGTGTGGATGCGCGTGCATTTGCAATGGGTAATGCGGTGGTGGCCAATATCGGTGATGTGAATGCTGCCTATTGGAATCCTGCCGGTCTGACCGAAGTTTGGGACAATTGGACGATTTCAGCCATGCATGCAGAATATTTTCAGTCGATTGCAAAATACGATTATGCAGCAGTTGCAGTGCCGCTTCAGAACAATGCAACGGTCGGGCTTTCGCTTTATCGTTTTGGGGTCGATGACATTTTGAACACCACCGAACTGATCGACGCTCAGGGAAACATCGATTATGACAGAATCAGCAAATTCTCGACTGCAGACTATGCATTGAGCATGAGTTATGCGGGCAACTTCC
>JACFND010000090.1:1366-3432 GCA_019455045.1 Flavobacteriia bacterium | reverse complement strand
AGAACATACCATTTTGTCATCTGTATTCTTCTGGCAGCTGCAATTTCCAATCAGACTTTTTACAATGAATTTCTGATGGTGGATTATGCAATCAATACCTCAGAATATGCGGATCATTGTGTCAACAAAGCGGATATCGAAAGTCATTGCAACGGTAAATGTCAGCTGGGTGAAAAAATGAATGAAAATGAAGAATCGGATTCTCCGCAAACGATTCAGAATATTGTAAAAACCGTTCTTTTTTGTGAAGAATTTGAAGCACCCGAACAGAAGTTCCAAATCGAAATCAAAAAGAAATCAAACTTTTCAAATTACCATTTTTCAAACGGTATCAGTCCGGTCAATTCTATTCTCAGACCGCCGATTGTTTAATTTGTTTTTTTAAACGGATCAAAGATTTCAATCCTCCAAACTGTCATTTAATCTCAAAAGCAGTCAAAAACTGTTGTTTTTATCGAAAATAAACAGCTTCTGACAGTCAGATGGTTACAATGTCAAATTCCTGATCCGAAACCTGCAGCTTCAATCCGATGCTGTCAGAATGTCAACTTACTGAAAAACAAATTAAATAAAACAATGAAATTAAAACATACAATCATACTGCTGTTTTTGCTGTCTTCAATTTTTGTCACGGCACAAAGCCATACGCTGAGCGGTCGCGTAACCGACCTTGACAACGGAGCAGCACTGTCGGGCGTCAGCATACAAAACACCGAAGGCGACCCAATCGGAGAAACCGATACAGAAGGAAACTTCAAAATCCAAACTCCGGAAACAGAAGGAAAACTCAGATTTTCGGCTGACGGTTATCTGACTTTGGATGTCGCATACAACCAGGGAGATTATTTAAACGTCAGAATGCAGATTTATGCACAGCTTTTGGGCGAAGTCAAAATCTCTGCCTACAACGATCAGAAAACCAACAAAGAAACAGCTGGTGCAATTTCGGTTTTGAATGCACAGGAGCTGAAACGAGGCAGTGGCACATCAATGGCAACCGCACTGAACAGCATTCCCGGTGTCAGAATAGATCAAAGTACACTGTCGGATGCCAGACTGTCGATCCGCGGAAACGGAGTCAGATCTCAATACGGAATCAGAGACATCAAAATCTACATCAATGACATACCGGTAACCGAAGCCGACGGAACCACCCGAATTGAAGGATTGGACTTCCACGATTTGGGAAGAGCAGAAATTATCAGAGGGCCCGCATCAAGCATTTATGGCGGCGGAATTGGCGGTGTGATTAATTTTTCGATGGAACGTTCGCCCTATCAGGAACAAAGCCTGGAAGCACAGGGAATGGTCGGAAGTTACGGTCTGTCAAGATTTGGCGGAATTTACAGAAACGGAGGCGACAAAATGAATTCCTATGTTTCCTACGGCTGGCAGGAATACAAAGGTTACAGAGAACACAGCCATGACATCAGGAATTTTATCACCGGAAACTTTCAGTTTTTTCCTTCCGACAATAAAACAATCACTCTTTTGATCAACCGAACTACCCAGAAATCAGAAATTCCGGGCGCCATCGGTTTCACCGCTACGAAAGAAGACCGAAGACAGGCGAATCCAACCAATCTGGACAAAAATGCAAGAAGAGATCAGGAATGGACAAGAATCGGTCTGGGTCAGAAATATAAATTCAGCAGTAAATTCACAAATACAAGCAGCGTTTTCAGTTATTTTTATCATCTGGATCATCCGCTTCCGTATGCTTATCTGCACGGCGTTTATCAGAGTTTTGGCGGAAGGACATTGTTTGATTACAATCCCGGATTTGAAAAATTCAATACCAAAATTGCATTTGGCGGAGAATTCAATCAGGCCTACTCCACCGGCAGCCAATATGAAAATGTGCACGGAACAGAAGGAGACATCAGAAGCGATAACGAATACAAAAACACGCTTTATTCATTTTTTATTCAGACAAATACAACGCTGACCCGGAAAATGAATCTTGCGCTGGGTGTGAATTATACCGGCATTGTTTACAGTTACAGCGATTATCTGTTTACCGAAAGAAGCGGAAAAATGGATCTGGATGCACAGGCTTCACCAAG
>JACFND010000090.1:0-1266 GCA_019455045.1 Flavobacteriia bacterium | reverse complement strand
CAGACAATCTGACCAATACAAAATACAGTTCGTTTGTCAGTCTCAATGCAGCTTCTTTTGGCGGTCAGGAACCCGCTTATTACAATCCGAACCCCGAAATCAGTTTTTACGGTGGTTTTAGTTTTAAATATTTAATCAAATGAAAAAAATGAAAAATACAATCAGTTATCCCGGCATCATTCAATTGTTGTTTTTTGTAATTTTTTCCTGCAAAGGAACCAATGAACAGCAGCTTGCTACACTGCCCGACAATCTGCTGTCAGATCCGGCAGCAAAGTCATCCTGTGTGTTTATGGCATCCGATCAAAACGGAATTCCTGCGGTGAGCTGGGTAGAGGAAAATGAAGGAGCCGATCCGAAAATGTTTTTTGCGGTTTGGCAGGAAGGCACTCAAAAATTTGGAGACAAAAAGGAAATTCCGATTCCGGCAAATGTCAGCATACACGAAGAAGGAATGCCAAAAATCGCTTTCAAAGCAGACGGAACAATGCTGGCAACTTATGAGAGTTCAACACCCTCGGAAACCAAGAAATGGGGAATTTCGGATTTGAGTTTTATGGAATCTCATGACGGCGGAAATACCTGGACGACAGCCAAAAGCGTTTTCAGAAACAAATATGACGGTTCATCACCCAACTTTTCGGGTCTGAACCGACTGACCGATGGTGAAATTGGCGTTGCCTGGCTGGACAACAATCCCGATCCGAATGTCAAAAGCAGACCGCTGATGTTTGCAAAAACCTCAAAAGACGGCCGTTTCAATGATGCGGTCGAAGTGACTTCAAAATCATGCGAATGCTGCAGAATTGCGGTTTCAGGCGATCAGGACGGACAAATTCTGATTGCATTCAGAAATCTGACCGATGAAGAAGTGAGGGATATTTCAATGAGCATTTCGGCAGACGACGGTTTGAGTTTTTCAGCACCCGCAGATCTGAGTCAGGATCATTGGATCGTTGACGGTTGTCCGCACAACGGGCCTGCATTGGCGGTTGGAAACGGAAAACGTTATCTGAGCTGGTTTACCGGTGTTGAAGGAAAAGAAGGTGTCTATTATGCTGAATTTGACAAAGACGGAAAAAATCTGAGAAGAGAACTGCTGAGCGAAGACGGTCAGTTTGCACAGATTGTTATGACTGCTGACGAAACTCCGTTAATTGCATTCAGTGAATATTATGAAAAAGATGAAAAGACACATATGCGAATCAATCTGGCAAAACCGATTGATTCGGGTTTTAAAATCATACAGATTTCGGAATCTGATAC
>JACFND010000028.1 GCA_019455045.1 Flavobacteriia bacterium | reverse complement strand
AATCCCTGCGGGTCTACTGAATTTTAAACCGGTTTTCATTTCAAATGAGAACCGGTTTTGTTTTTAGATGATTCTTTAACATCTTAGACACCTTTCTTTTGAGGAATCTTTTCAATATCTGATTAAAATGTTAGTTTTTCAGGATTTTCAGGAGTTTTTTTGGATCTTGTCTATTGTCCCAAAATGCAGTTATAATAATATTCTTATCAGAAATTTTATAATAGATACTAAAATTTCCCAATGATGCTACTCTGGTGTCGGGAAAATCAGTTGCTTTATAAATTAAAGGCGTTTCAGCGATTTGTTTTGTCCTTTCTGATACAAGTTTTACCAGCTTTTTGGAAAATGTGTTTGATTTATTTCTCTTGACCCAATATTCCAAAATCCCGACAAATTGAAGGTCTGCAGTTTTTGTCCAAATTACATTGAGTTCAGCCATTCCAAATTCCGTTTGTCCATAGCTTCCTGAGAAATCAGTTTTCCGTCTTTGATGTCCTGTTCGCTCATTTCGAGCATTATTTTCTGTTCTTCTGTCAGCTCAACGATTTCCGATTCAGAAACGCTATTAGCAATCAGTTTATCAAGCGCAATTAAAAAGTCTTTGTTTTTAATTGATAGAATTCTGTCTATCAATTTATTTCGTAAGCTTTCAACTGTAGTCATTTTGTTTAATTTTTTTGTTTATTCTAAGTAAATAATAAGTTTCTGTTAAGTCAGGCCTTAACAAATATACAAAACTAAATCAGGAATCGGCGCTTTTCTCAGCGCTGCCAACCTTCAATTTTATAATTCTTTTCGATTAATTTTTGTTCTGATCCGCCATTGTCAGGTTTGTACCAAACTTCAAATCTGGCGGCATAATACTGCCCCCAATCACCTTCATAAATCGTAAAATGAGAAGTTGTGCTAAACTTCATTATGCTGTCTTTCGGATTGTAAATTTTAACTGAACTGGTCTTTGACAGCCTGTCAGCAGTCAATGGATATTCGTGAGTAATCTCAAATGCTTTCAAATAAATGATCCCACTGTCAATTTTGTTTGTCCAGAAGTCATATTCATACAAACCCGGCTGAAATGAATTGTACAATTGAAAGTCGGTTTTTGTAACAATTCTGTTTGTGATACTGTCCGGTCTTACTGATTCAAAATTATTTCCAAATTCAGTGTCAGCAGGTTCTTCGAGTTCTATATTTTCAGGTATTTTCAAATTCCTTGCAAAATTATCTGGAACAAAAAGTCCAATCCAAAACATAGCGAAAACGTATAAAAATATTCCAATTATTGTCAGACCAAAAATAGCCAGATGAAATAAACCAATCATCCATTTTTTCCTTTTGAATGAATAAAATGCTGATATTAAAATCACAAGCAGTCCTATTCCCAACAAAAGAATGGAAACAGCATTGAAAATTTCATTTTCAAAATTTTCGGAAAGTACGAATATCAGACAGCTGACCAACAATAATAATACTGGCGGCCACCATTTGTCAAAAAAGTATTTAAGATTTCTTTTCATTTTAAGGATAGGACTTTCTCCAATTATGAATAATCATTTTACGAATATAACCACTTTCAGCAAGCTCAGAAAGACCAAATAAAAAAACCTCCCGTCAAAAAATCAGGGAGGTATTGAACTCAAGACCGGAAGTAGATTATTTGGTTTTCTTCTTTTTCTTCTTTCCGATTTTATTGTCGATCCGACGGTTGAATTCTTCCAAAACCGAATCATTGCCTGCATTGCAGTTGAGCAGTTTGATTTCTTTCAGCACTTTTTTTGCCGATTTGAAATCTCTCAAAACTTCTTTCAGCCATGCTTTTTTGAAAAGTATATTCACTTTGTCCAGACCTTTCACGGTCAGCGCAAATTCAATCAACTTTTCGGCTTCTTCAAAATCTTCGTTCAGAATCAGTGTGTCGATATAATACGGATATACTTCCAACGCATGAATATTGTACGAAAGCGCTTCTGAAAAATATTCTTTTGCGATTTCATAATCAAGCAGCTGTTCCGCATAAATCCTTCCCATCAGACAAATCGCCATTGTGTTTTTATCGTCATAAGACAATGCATATTCCAATGACTCAATGGTTTCGTTCAGCGAATATGGATAATTATCCAAAGCATTCAGCAAATGTTTATCTATAGCTCTCATTTTTAATCTTTTATTCCAAATCCTTTTCCAAATTTCTTTTCAGTTTTTGTCTTTCGGATTTGTAATTTTTTTCATCAATTTTCTGTTTTTTAAAATCCGTGCCTTTGATTATCCGCGTCGGATTCCCTTTTTTCAATTCAATCCGGCTGTTCCTTTCAGTTTTCATCCGGTTTTGAATTTCCTTCAATTTTTCTTCATCCAGCTTTTGAAGCAGTCTTTCAACCGCCAGTTTTTTATTCTGATGCTGAGAACGGCTGTCCATTGCTGTCACCGCAATTCCGGTGGGTATGTGAATCGCACGAACCGCAGTGTTCACCTTGTTGACATTCTGACCGCCGGCACCCGAACTTCGCATAGTCTGAAATTTAAAATCCTTTTCGTTAAAGACTTCGGGTTGAAAATCTTCCAATTCAAAAACACCGATAAACCAGGTTTTTGATTTTTTTCCGGTTTGGCTTTTTCCGATCCATTTTATGGTTCCTTTCCACGAATCGACAAACTTTTGAGCAGAAATTCCTTCCACCATTACAGTTGCCGACAAAACCGTTCCGTTCTGCTGACCGGTTTCTCTGCTGACTACTTTTGGATTCAGCCCAGACTGCTGTGCTTCACCGATCAGAATCTTTAAAACCTGAGCAGCAACATAAGTGCATTCTTCGGGACCGTTTCCGGCTGTTATTTGAATTATTTTTTTCATTTTTCCAATTGTATAAAAGTTGAGAATCAATTAAATCTCAAAAAACTATCGTCAGTTCGGACTTTTGTTTTTTTAATAATTCCGGGAAATTTCTGAATGATTCCAACAAAAAAGCCCGGAGGTTTTAAATCTTCGGGCTTTTCATATTTTGATAAATTTCTTGATCAGGAAAAATGGAAAGCACGAAGAAAAGCTGCACCAAATTTTGGTGAATCGCTTTGCTGATTGAATTTTAAAACAAACATTTTTCTTCGTTTTTTGATTAAACTTTATTTTTAAGGCTGCAAATATCTGAATTATTTTAAATGAAAAACAAATTAATTTTTTTCAAAAGGATTGAAATGATTTATGAGTTTGAATTTTCAACATTAAAATCCGTAAAATTCTTCAACAAAATTTAATTGGAATCATTCTAAATTTCGTGATTTTCAAATATTAGCTTACCTTTACCCAAACTTTGTCAGATAGATTATGGACACTGTAAAACAAAGAAATTACGAGATTGTAAAACAGGTGTTTACCAATTTTTTGGAAGAACACGGACACCGCAAGACACCTGAGAGATACGCTATATTGGAGGAAATTTATTCAACCGACGAACATTTTGACATCGACCGGCTGTATATTATGATGAAGGATAAAAAATATCGTGTCAGCCGTGCCACGCTGTACAATACCATCGAACTGCTGATGGAGGCAAAACTGGTCAGAAAACATCAGTTTGGCGAACAGCAGGCGCATTATGAGAAATCATATTTTGACAAAAACCATGACCATATCATCCTTTCGGATACGGGCGAAGTGATCGAATTCTGCGATCCGAGGATACAGGTGATCAAGACCACGATTGAAGAAGTTTTTGATATAAAGGTGGAAGGCCATTCACTGTATTTTTATGGCAGAAGGAACAACTAAACAGCTGAAAATATTTTCATTCATACTGCTGATGCTCACCGGTTCGATGCTATTCGGACAGGTGCAGCGCGATTTAAAAAAAGATCCGCCAAAAAAAATCAAACATCTTCATTCGGATGTGATGAAGGTAACCCCCGAAAAATTTGAAGGCAATCCGTTTGCATACGGAAATGTTGCCTTTGAACACGATCGGACTTTTCTGTACAGCGACAGCGCAGTTTTTTATCAAAAAGAAAATTTTTTTCGCGCCTGGTCAAATGTTCGGATGATCAACGACACCGTCGCAATGACTTCAGACAGTCTGGAATATGACGGCAACACCAAGATAGCAAAGGCATTCGGACGTGTACACATGAAAGACAAAAAGTCGGAACTGTTTGCAAATTATGTCGAATACAATCGTGAAACCGATATAGCCACCGCCACCGGAAATGTGGTGATGATCGATCCGAATCAGCGGATTGAAACACCTTATATGACTTATGACCGAAAAACCGGAATTGCATATACAGACGCCGGCGCAGTTATTACGGGCAGCGACGGAACGGTAACCCATACCCAGATTTTGACTTACAATGCGAATACAAAAGTGATTGATTTTGATCGGAATACGATGATCGAGACACCCGATTACAGAATTGTTTCGGACAAAATGAAAATGAATCAGGCAACCGATGTGACCGAATTCATCGGACGGACAACGGTAACCGATCGGAAAAATCCAAGAAATTATATCGTCATGCCCGAAGGCGGCGGAACCTTCAACAAACGAACCGGCGAAGCGATACTGAAAAAGAGATCGACGATATACAGAGACGGAAAAGAACTTTGGGGAGATGAGATGTATTTCAACGATCAGACCGGATACGGCTGGGCAAAAGGTGATGTGTTCATCAACGATCCGGAGGAAAAAAGATTTGTCAGAGGTGAATACGGAGAAGTTTTTCGTGATGTTGATTCTGCCTATGTGACAGGCCGCGCCTATGCGGTCAAGGCATTTGCTGAGGATTCGCTTTATTTTCATGCCGATACCATCATGGTGGTCAAAAGAGCTGATTCGACGAGGGTGCTGAAAGCTTATTTCAAGGCGAGATATTTCAAAAGCGATGCACAGGGCAAATCGGATTCAATTTTTTACAATGAGACAAAAGGTCTGATGAAATTTTTCAGAGACCCGATCATGTGGTCGGGTGAGCAGCAGATTACGGGCGATACCATTTATGCATACAACAATCCCGAAAAACAGGTGATGGATTCTGTCCGGGTTTTCAACAATGCATTTGCAATTTCAAAATCTGATTCATTGACCGAAAAAGATTTCAATCAGGTCAAGGGAAAATTTATGACCGGATTTTTTCTGAACAATCAGCTCAATCTTGTTGAAGTCCACGAAAATGCACAGTCGGTGACTTATGTGGATGATGAAGATTCTGAAAGTCATGAAAAAGAAAGAATCGGTATCAATCTGTCGGATTGCGGCATCATAGAAGCCGAGATCAGCGGAAACAATGTGGAAGTGCTTGCCTGCAGAATTCAGGCAACTTCAAAACTCTATCCCGAATCAAAACTGCCCGAAACCGCGAAATATCTGAAAGATTTCAACTGGCGCGGAAATGAAAAGATGCTCAGATGGCAGGATATATTTGACGATCCGCCTGACTATATCGAAATCAGAATCAAAGAAAACGGAGAGGAGGAAAGACAGGAGAATACCGAAATCATCGATTTGGACGAATTGCTGAATTCATCCGAACAAAAAGAAGAAAATCAGAAATAATCCGAAAGAGATTAGTATTTTTACAAATTAAAGAAGACCAAAATTACGATCTGAAATGAAAAAGAAATTAATTCCTTTTTTGACTATTTTATTTTTTACGACAGGCTGTTATATCTACAAACCCTATTCGGGAAATATTGATTCAAAAACCGGCGTTTCAAAAGATGTACAGGCGAGATCGCTCAGAGATTCACGGCCAAATACACCGGTTACCGGAGTGTCGGATTCGCAGGGAGCGCCAAGAGATCGAAACCAAAGATCGGGCGAGGAAGACATGAAAGCAAAGAACGAAGAGCTGATGAAAACCGGAGGTGGTGAAGACGGCCGAAAAATGAAAGAAGAAGAAATCAGGAAATCTAAGGAGGAAGAAATGAAAAGGAGCAAAGAAATGGAATCCGCAGGAAATCGTGAAAAGGGAAAAGTTGTGATGGATGACGGATCGGTTCCGCCGGAAGCTGTTGGTATATCGCCGGCCGGAGGAGATACAGGCGGTGGTTTGAAATCAAAAATTCAACCCAACAAATATTACAAAATCAGCGTACAGGAAAGACAATACAAGATTCAGGCAGATCAGTGGGAAGGGGACACATTGGTTTCACATATCATCAGAAAACCAAAAAAGGTTTTAAAATTTCATCAGAATCAGATCGATGAAGAATCACTTGAAGAAAGAAGATTTTCAAAGCCTTATTCTGATCTGATTACTGTCGGATCTTATGTTGCAGCCGGTGCGGCCGTATTATTGCTGGTATTGTAATGGATACTTCAGATTTAAAACGGGATTTTTTCAAATATCAGGCAAAAACCACCCATTCGGCTTCGGGCTTTGAAGTCGATTATGCAAAAGGTTCATACATATACGGTAAGGACGGAAAGGCATATCTCGATTTTGCAGCCGGTGTTTCTGCCAATACACTCGGACATTCTTTTCCCCGAATCATTGATGCGATCAAACAGCAGGCGGAACGACATCTGCATGTAATGGTCTATGGCGAATATGCGCAGGAAATGCCGGTCAGACTGTGCAAGCGTCTGGCTGAAGTTCTGCCCGATCCGCTGGATACGACCTATCTGGTCAATTCGGGAACCGAAGCCATCGAAGCTTCGATGAAACTTGCAAAAAGATATACCGGCAGAGAGGAAATCATTGCCTGCAAAGATGCCTATCACGGCAACACCCAGGGTTCGCTGAGTCTTGCCGGAAGAGAAGAAAAGAAAAGGGCATTCAGACCTTTGCTGCCGATGATTGATTTTATTGAATTCAATTCTGAAGCGGATTTGAACAAAATCACCCGAAAGACTGCCGGCGTTGTGGTTGAAACCATTCAGGGCGCAGCGGGATTCAGGGTTCCTGAAAATGATTATCTCAAAAAATTAAAAAACAGATGCGAAGAAGTCGGTGCGCTTCTGATTCTTGACGAAATCCAGCCGGGTTTTGGAAGAACCGGAAAACTGTTTGCATTTCAGCATTACGATATGATTCCCGATGTGCTTGTGATGGGCAAGGGGATGGCAGGCGGCATGCCGGTCGGTGCGTTTACGGCAAGTGCCGAAATGATGGACTGTCTGTCGCATCATCCTTCGCTGGGTCATGTGACCACATTTGGCGGGAATCCGGTGATTGCAGCCGCAGCTTTGGCTGTACTCGATGAATTGACTGAAGGACCGTGGATGGGACAGATCGATCAGAAAGAGAAACTGTTCAGACAACTGCTGGTTCATCCGAAAATCAAAGAAGTTCACGGCCGCGGTCTGATGCTTGCACCTGAACTCGAATCTTCGGATTATGCAATCAAAGTTGCAGAAAGATGTATGGAAAACGGACTGATTATCTTCTGGCTGATGTACAGCATTTATAATTTGAGAATCACTCCGCCGCTGACGATTTCTGAGGATGAAATCAGGGAAGGCTGTGAGATACTGCTGAACGTTCTTGATGAATAAATTCCAAAAACTTTAAAAAAGTTAAAGACAAAAAAAAGACCGGAAATCTCCGGTCTTTTTTATCATTCAAAATCCTATTATTTGATAATCAGTTTCTGAGTTGTTTTGCTGTCAGCAGTCTGAATCACAATCATATAAACACCTGTAGGCAGTTTAACGTTGTAAGACTGACTGTAGTTACCACCAAAATGGTTCAGATCCTGGCTGTAAACTGTTCTTCCTGCAGTATCAAAAATTGTGGTAGTCACATTTCCTGCCGAAATATTGGCAGCTTTCACAAAGAACTGTCCGTTGTTCGGGTTCGGATAGATACCCACTGCGAACTGATCAACATCTGAAACGCCCATCACACCTGAAAGGTTGAATTTTCTTGAAACTGCGTAATAAACGTTATCAATAGCTTCAACCATAACTCTTGCGTTTGTTCCGGCAACAGTTCCTTCAGGCAGTGAAATTACTTCGCTTCCGTCATTTGGAGTGCTGTCTTTTACTACCGTAAAGGTAGTTCCGTTGTCCTGAGAGAACAGGATTCTTACGTTTGCAGTGCTGATTGGAGCAGTATCTGTTCCGTTAACATCCCATTCAACGAGCATGGTACCGCTGTTGATGGCAACAGTTTGTCCTTCAATCGGGTTAGAGATTTTGAAAGGACCTGCATTGGCAACGGTAACTTTCATTGCTGAAGTTGCAGTCTGAGGTCCTGCAGGATTGTTGTCTCTCACCGTAAATTTAAAGTTGAAAGTTCTCGGAACTGTGGTAATCGCTTCCCATCTCCCTTTCCAGTAGGTTTCATTTTCACCCGGATCGGTTGTCAGAACATAGTCAAATCTTGGGAAATATCTGGTCGGAACGGTCAGATGCGGATTGGATCTGAAGTTTGGACCGATTGTTTTTGTAAAACCAACACGGCTGTTATTTCCGGTAGTTGCATTGGTTCCTGAGTCAGCCTGCTCCCAGTTGTAAAGAAGAACGTCTCCGTCCGGATCGGTTGCCTCACCAGTCAGTTTGAACGCAGTTCCTTTTGGAATGTCATAATTAGAACCTGCGTTAGCTGTTGGAGTTCCGTTTCCGGTAATGGTCGTATTGTTTGCACAAGCTTTGTACTGCAGGTTTGCCTGAATTTGTTCAATGCTTTTATAAACAAAATAATCATCTGAGTGAGCCTGTACGTTCTGACCTGTAATACCTGCATAGCTCATGATGGTAGAACCACTGCCCGGTTCAACGTTTGCACCTGTACCCTCATATCCGTGAGAGAAAGTGTGGTTTGCACCAATCTGGTGTCCGTACTCATGAGCTACATAGTCGATATCAAAATTATCTCCTTCAGGGCCACCGGTTCCCGGAGATGTATATCCGGTTCCTTTGTTTGGGTTGTTACAGATACATCCGATGCAGCCTGCATTTCCTCCACCGCCTGAACGTCCGTACAGGTGACCGATATCGTAGTTGTTTACACCGATGACACTGTCAAGGGTAGCTTTCAACTGGCTTGGCCAGCTGCCCATTCCTGAAGGCGGTGAATATGGGTCTGTATTCGGATCGGTAAAAATAACCAGTTCGTTGTTTGCAACCAGAATCAGATTAACCGCCAAATCTTTTTCAAATACTCCGTTTACACGGGTAAGGGTCGCATTGATTCCGGCCATTGCACCTGCAACAGTTCCTCCGAAATATACGCCGTACTCACCTGTACACGATTGAGCCAAAAGGAAGGTTTTGAATACACCTGCACTCGATTTTCCTGAATTTTGATCAACCAAATCCATCAGCTCGTTTGACAAAGCGGTGGTTTCTTCGGTTGTACATTCAAATGCCTGAGCACCCAACTCTCTGTGTTTCTTGGAATTGAATACGATGTATCTGCTGTTGTCTTCAGTATAAGGCTCAATAAATTCAGACTGACCTGCTCTCAGTGTCATGGTCTGAATTCCCTGAGGTGAAAGACTGAATCTCAAATATGCAGTCGGATCGTCAATACCTATACCGATATAAGATCTGATATCAGGAAACTTCGCCTGCAATTCAGGCTGAAAGTTCGATGCTTCCCAAACTTCAAATCTCTCCATCATTCCCTCAACATTCGGAATTGAAATAATTTTTCCGGACTGACCTGAGAATCTTTCCGGTACATTAGCCAATTGTTGTTTGAAAACCTGTCCATCGAAACTATAAAGGCCTGCTGCCTCTATCTTTTCCTTTCCCTGCTTGACAACGGCATTACCCAAAGAAGTAGTTTTCCACTGAGAGAAAACTGCTAAAGGCAAAGCCAAAGCCACAGCCAATAAAACTTTTTTCATGTGTTCTCTTTTTTAATTGTTTGATTAATTAACTTTGCTAATATAAAAAAATACAACTTATGATGAACTCTTTTTCAATAAAATTTATGACAATTGTTGGTATTTTTACATTTATGCTTTCATGCGGAACTTCCAAAGACGCAGGCAGTAATCAGCTGTTGAGCCTTGAAATGGAAACAACCGGTATGGGCGGCATGCAGCAATTCACAGCTTCAAATGCTAAAATGACAGAGAAAACTGTAAACCGATCGGAAAGCAGTCAGGAAGTTACAAAATCTGTCAGCAAATCTGATTTGTCACAATATTGGAACAAGATTACAGGACTGGTTTCAGACTTGAATCTTGATAATTTTGAAAATCTTGAATCACCCACTCAGGACAGACTGTTTGACGGTGCCAGAGCAACGGTCATCACACTTCATTTCAAATACAAAACGGTGACTTCAGCTGCATTTGACGAAGGAAATCCGCCGGCAGAATTGAAAGCACTGTATGACTATCTGGTGTCTGTAGTGAACCAGTAACCGTCGCGGTCGTCATCATCCTTTTTCTGATTTTCACCGTATTTTTCTTCCAAAGATTTTCTTTCATTTTCGGGAAGACTTTCTTTGTATTTTTCCCACAGCCATTTCTCGCGTGAATCGGGTTCCGAACGGTTTTCCCATGAATATTGTTTTTCGGCGGGACCGTATTTTCTGGTGATAAATGCAAACAGCAAACCGACCAGACCGCCTGCCAAATGGCTTTCCCACGAAATAGGATTGCTGTCTTCCTTATAAAATTTGGGCAGCAGTTCTTCGGGCACCATTCCCCAAACCATACTGCCGTACAGAAAGACGACAATCAGTGAGATGGCGATCAGATTTCTTGATTTTTTTAAAATTCCGCTGAAAAACACAAACGAGGCCAGCATATAAACCACACCGCTCGCACCGATATGACAGCCGACCGGACTGCCGTAAATCAGATTTCCGCCCAGCCAGACCAGTATTCCGGTGAGCAGCCAGCCAAAAATGATGACATAATAAGCAATCCGCTGATAAAACAAAACCGCAAAAAAGCTCAGTACGGCAAGCGGAATCGAATTATTGATGATGTGTTTCCAGCCCGAATGAAAAAGCGGAGCAAACAAGATTCCGCGCAGACCGACAAAATTTCTGGGTACGATTCCGTAACAGTTGTATTTTCCCAAACCCGCCAACTGAAGCACAAAAACACTCCAAATCAGAATCAGCAGTATCGCCGGAACGACCAGTGAATTTTTTGGGAAAGGATATTTCATACAGAAAATTTGATTAGCGCTGTCACAAATTGTTCCAGCCTCTTTTAACTGACAAATTTGCTGAATTTTAAAACAACCTCTTTAAAACTGCACTGTAAAAAGCCTTTGAAGAATAGGTTTTCGGATTGTTTTTTGAAATTTCATACTGGATGTCCAAATGCCGTTTGATTTCACCGTATGCCTTCCACAGACTGTAATCCGAATCATAAATATGGGTCGGTTCCGAATTTGAACCGTTGACTTCGAGTATTGTAAATCTGCCTTTTTTTAATGCTTCAGGACTTTCTGATTTCACATCCATCCGGCCGTAATTGAAGCCTTTGATCATTGAAGCGACCTTTGTTATATTTTTTATCAATTCATCAGAAATTAAATCTGATGCATCAAAAAATCTTGTGCCCCGATTGTGATTTCCGATCGGTTCCAATAGTATTTCTTTTCCTTTTGGATAAATTCTTTCCCAGTCGTCTTTAAATTTATTTGACAGATAATCAGTCCTGTGCTCACATCTCGGATTTGATTCCACAAATTCCTTCAGACTGGTTTTTCCGTCAGATTTAAAAATTAAAAATTCTTTTCCGGTAATTGAAAGAATCACAGACTGATTTGAAATCTTCGCATAAAAAATCCCAAATTCATACGGAAGTCCGATGTATTCCTGAATGATCAGATTTTCTTTGATTTTATAATTTTTCCAATCTTTTTTGTCAGCAATCAATTCCACATTTACACCTCTTTCACCCAAATCGGGTTTGACGATAAACGGAAAATCTGGCAGCTCGGTCAGATCATTTTTGTGTTTCAGAAATTTGGTTTTGGCTTTGAATTCATCCGGAATCTGGGCCAGAATTTCAGATTTTGAATAATCCAAAAAACCGCCAAATCTGATGCCCGGATTGGCTCTGCAGAAATAGCTGAACGAACCCGCTTTGATCGAATTCCAAATCCAATACGGAACAAAGGGTGCATACAGCAGTTTGTACGGCCAATATTCAAATTCTGTGATTTTTCTTTTCATTGTCTGACCGCAAAAATAACAAATCAAAATCATCAATCGGCGTTCTGTATTATCGGATTGAAAAATCTTAACTTTGTAAAAATTGATTGATTTTGTGCATAGTCAGTATTTTTTCAAAAGACAATGGAGATTTTCTTTTGACACACAATCGGGATGAAAGCCGGTTGAGACCTTTTTCGGATCAGGTTCAAACTTCTGAATATGATCAAAAAAAATGGACAGGCCCGGTCGATTGGGTTTCGGGCGGCACCTGGATTTATTATTCCGAGAAATTTGCAGCCTGCATACTCAACGGCGGTTATGTAAAACACAGCCATCGTCCGCCATACCGAATGAGCCGAGGTCTGCTGATTCTTGAACTGCTGAGATATGATTCGATTGATCAGTTTTCTTCAGCGGTCGATTTGGAAGGAATCGAACCGTTTACGATGATGGTGGCCAGTATGAATTCGACCGAAAAGAAAATTCTGGTTTGGGACGGCAGCCAAAGATTTGTCGAGGACAGAAGTGCGGAAAAGCTGATCGTCCGTTCTTCGACACCTCTTTATACAGTGGAAGAAAAATCAGTTCATTTCAAATCATTTGACGAATTGGAAAACCCAACTCCGGAAAGGGTTTTTGAACTGCATGACCGTTTGAAGATGCTGCCCAACAATCAATTTGAAACCGTTCAGACCACATCGATCACTCAAATCAGTCATTTGGATCATCAAACCGACCTGAAATTTTGTCCGATTCAGATTTAGAATTTACCTGCTTTGGCAGTGATTTATCAACAATCAAACGTTAATAAATATGGCATTATTTATGCAGATTACGTTTCGAAGTAACTATATTTGTTTAGTTGAGATAAATAATGAACGATAATTTTTCACAAAAAGTAAAAGATGTAATCGCCTTCAGTAAAGAAGAAGCACTTAGGTTGGGGCACGATCAGATCGGAACCGAACATCTGTTGTTGGGTATTCTGAGAGACGGTGACAGCAAGGCAGTTTCAATTCTGGGAAATCTGAATGTGGATTTGAAGGAAGTTCGAAACAAGATCGAACTGCTTTCGCCGCCAAGAGAAAATATCTCTGACCGCAAACTGAATCTGCAGTTGACCAAACAGGCAGAAAGAGCTTTGAAAACAACTTTTCTTGAAGCCAAACTCTTTAAAAATTCAACCGTGAATACGGTGCATTTGTTATTGTGTATATTGCGCAATGAGAATGATCCGGTAACCAAAATGTTGAAAAAGATGGGAGTAGATTACAACAATGTCAAATCAGAATTTAATTTTCATTATATGAATGAAGAAGAAATCGACGAAAAACCAAGGGCAGAATCCAATTATGAGGATGACGATGACGGTGGAGGAGTCGGCGGTTTTGAAAAACAGAATCCAAAAGGACCGACCAAATCAAAAACGCCGGTTTTGGACAATTTCGGACGTGACCTGACCCAGATTGCACTGGACGGAAAAATGGATCCGGTGGTGGGAAGGGAAAAGGAAATCGAAAGGGTTTCACAAATCCTGAGCCGAAGAAAAAAGAACAATCCGCTGCTGATCGGTGAGCCCGGTGTGGGTAAATCCGCAATTGCAGAAGGACTTGCACTCAGAATCATTCAGAGAAAAGTTTCCAGAGTTTTGTACAACAAAAGAGTGGTGACACTCGATCTGGCAAGTCTGGTTGCCGGTACCAAATACAGAGGCCAATTTGAAGAAAGGATGAAAGCCATCATGAACGAATTGGAGAAAAATGACGACATCATACTGTTTATAGATGAGCTGCATACCATCGTCGGAGCAGGAGGAGCAACCGGTTCGCTGGATGCCTCCAATATGTTCAAACCCGCCTTGGCAAGAGGAGAATTGCAGTGCATTGGTGCAACGACTTTGGACGAATACCGTCAGTACATTGAAAAAGACGGCGCATTGGTGAGAAGATTCCAAACCGTGATGGTCGATCCGACTTCACCAGAGGAAACCATGCAGATCCTGAATCAGATCAAAGACAAATACGAAGCGCACCACAATGTGAACTATACCGAAGAAGCGATCAAAGCCTGTGTGAATCTGACCAACAGATACATCACAGACCGTTATCTGCCGGACAAAGCGATTGACGCAATGGACGAAGCAGGTTCGAGGGTTCACATCAAAAACATCAAGGTGCCTCAGGAAATTCTTGATCTCGAAGCCAAACTCGAAGAAGTTCGTCAGGAAAAAACCAAAGTGGTCAAAAGCCAGAAATATGAGGAAGCTGCACGTCTGAGAGATTCCGAAAAACAAATCGAGTCGAGTCTGAAAAAAGCTCAGGCAGACTGGATGAAGGCCTCTGAAGAAAACAGAGAAACGGTGACCGAAGAAAATGTGGCAGAAGTGGTTTCAATGATGACCGGAATTCCTGTGAACCGTGTGGCTGAGAAAGAACTCAAAAAACTTTCTCAGATGAACGAACTGATGAAAGGAAAAATCATCGGTCAGGACGAAGCGGTGAGCAAGGTTGTAAAAGCAATCCAAAGAAACCGTGCCGGGCTGAAGGATCCGGGCAGACCGATCGGATCGTTTATCTTCCTGGGAACCACCGGTGTCGGTAAAACCCAATTGGCAAAAGTACTCGCAACCGAATTGTTTGATTCGCCCGATGCACTGGTCAGAATCGACATGAGCGAATACATGGAGAAATTTGCGATCTCAAGACTGATCGGAGCGCCTCCCGGCTATGTCGGCTATGAAGAGGGCGGACAGCTGACCGAAGCGGTGAGAAGAAAACCATATTCTGTGATTTTGCTTGACGAAATCGAAAAAGCGCATCCGGATGTGTACAACATACTGCTTCAGATCCTTGATGACGGTCATATCACAGACAGTCTGGGAAGGAGAGTTGATTTCAGAAATACAATTCTGATTCTGACTTCAAACATCGGTACCAGACAGCTGAAAGACTTCGGAGACGGTGTCGGATTTGGCACATCAGCCAAAAAAGACAGTTCGGATGACAGAGCAAAAAGCACGATTGAAAATGCGCTGAAAAAGACTTTTGCACCCGAATTCCTGAACCGTATCGATGACATCATCGTGTTCAATTCTCTGACAAAAGAGGATATCATGAAGATCATCGACATCGAACTCGAGAAATTGTACAAACGTCTGACCGACCTGGGTTACGAATTGGAACTGACACCCGAAGCCAGAGATTTCATTGCAGAAAAAGGATTTGACAAAGACTTTGGTGCAAGACCGCTCAAACGTGCGATCCAGAAATACATCGAAGACCCGATGGCTGAGGAAATCATCAATTCTGAAATTACGGAAGGAGACAAACTTCTTTTGGAACTGAATGATACAAAGGACGGAGTCAAGATTACGGTCAAAGGCAAATCAGCCGAACCAAAATCTTAAAAATAAATTTCTAATTATTGAAACTGCGCCAAGTGCGCAGTTTTTTTATGCAGTCTGCAAAGCTTTTTTAGAATCAACAATTTACTATTTTTGCCAAATGAAAATACTGATTACAGGAACTGCCGGTTTTATCGGATTTCATCTCGCCGAAAAACTGTTGAAAAGAGGAGACCAAATCGTCGGTTTGGATTCGATCAATGATTATTATGATGTAAATGTCAAATACGGACGGCTTGCCAAAAGCGGAATCGACAAAGATAAAATTGAATACAATCAATTGGTTCAGAGTTCGGTCTGGCCAAATTATAATTTTATAAAACTGAATCTCGAAGACCGCGAAAATCTTGAAAAACTTTTTGACCGGCAGCAGTTTGATCGTGTGATCAATCTGGCGGCACAGGCGGGGGTGCGTTATTCGCTCACAAATCCTTATGCTTATGTGGAATCGAATATCGTAGGATTTATCAATCTTTTGGAATGCTGCCGACACCATAAAATCAAACATCTGACTTATGCAAGCAGCTCGAGCGTTTACGGCCTGAACAAAAGACAGCCGTTTTCGACTGCCGACAATGTGGATCATCCGGTCAGTCTGTATGCGGCAAGCAAAAAATCAAACGAACTGATGGCGCATACTTACAGCCATCTGTACGGAATTCCGACCACCGGTCTGAGATTTTTTACGGTTTACGGTCCTTGGGGAAGACCCGATATGGCGCTTTTTCTGTTTACAAAAGCAATGCTCGAAAACAAACCGATTGATGTGTTCAATCACGGAAATATGCAGCGAGATTTCACTTATATTGACGATATAGTGGAAGGTGTGATTCGGGTGAATGACAATGCACCAAAAGAAAATTCGAATTGGGATCCCGATACCGGTGACGCATCAGGTTCGTCTGCGCCATACAGAATTTACAATATCGGAAACAACAATCCGGTCAAACTGATGGATTTTATTGAAGCAATCGAAGAAAAACTGGGCAGGACAGCCGAAAAGAATTTTCTGCCGCTTCAGCCGGGAGATGTGCCTTCGACCTATGCAGATGTTCAGGGACTGATCAGAGATTTTGACTACAAACCGCAGACAACGATTCAGGAAGGAATCAACAAATTCATCGACTGGTACGTTGATTTTTTCAAAGTGAAAATCTAAAACAGCTCAGGTTTAAGCTTTCAAAAACTTCGGTTTTCATATTTTCGGGCTAAATTTGCAGCTTACAAATTCAGGCTTTGAAAAAATTCTCAACGAAATTAAATGTACAGCTGATTGCAGAAGTGCTGAGCGCATTTGATATCGAACATATCGTACTTTCGCCGGGTTCAAGAAACGGTTCGCTGGCGACACATTTCTCACATCATCCCAAATTCAAAACTTACAGCATCGTCGATGAAAGATCGGCGGGTTTTGTTGCTTTGGGAATGGCGCAGCAGCTGAGAAAACCGGTTGTGGTCTGCTGTACTTCGGGTTCTGCGCTGGTCAATTATTATCCTGCCGTGACCGAAGCTTTTTATCAGAATGTTCCGCTGATCGTACTTTCAGCCGATCGTCCCGAACATCTGACCGATCAGTTTGACGGACAGACCATCCGACAGAAAAAGGTTTTTGAAGCTCATATCATCAGCGAGGTTCAACTGTCTGAAGATGAGTCAACAGAAACGCTGACCCAAAATTTGGGACTGATCAAAAAAGCGATTGCCGAATCGATTCAAAAATCGGGGCCGGTGCATATCAATATGCCTTTTTCTGAACCTTTGTATGAATTTCAGGAAAGTATTGACATTCATTTTGATCAGTTTGAAATTCCAAAAAATCAAAAAACGGAAATCGATGTTTCTTCTTTTTCGGAAAGATGGAATTCAGCTCAAAAGAAACTGGTGCTGGTCGGTTTGCAGTTTCCAAATCTAAGACTGAACGAACTGATTCAGCAGTTGGCTGATGATGATTCGGTGGTGGTCATGACCGAGACGACTTCAAATCTTCATTCGCCAAGATTTTTTAATAAAATCGATTCTGTAATTTATTCTTTGTCTGAAGAAACGCTTGAAAATCACAAACCCGAGATACTGCTGACCGTTGGACAAAATGTGGTTTCAAAAAAAATCAAAGCATTTTTGAGAAATCACAAACCCAAACAGCACTGGCATCTGGATCCATATTGGCAGCCGGATACTTTTCAGTGTCTGACCGATAAAATCATTTCGGATCCGGTTGAATTTCTTGAAAAATTTGTTTCTGAAATCATTCAGCAGCCTTCACATTATTACAATGACTGGAATTCGCTGAGGGTCGAAAAAGAAAAACTTCAAAAAGAATTTGCAGAAAATACCGGTTTTTCGGATTTCAAAGTTTTTGAAAAAATCATTGAAACCCTGCCCGAAAATATCGATCTGCAATACAGCAATTCGTCTGCAATCCGTTATGCACAGCTGTTTGATCATCGTTCTGATATCCGTGTTTTCTGCAATCGCGGAACCAGCGGTATCGACGGTTCGACTTCGACTGCTGCGGGTGCTGCAATGGCGGATAAACGTCAGACGGTGCTGATCAGCGGAGATATTGCATTTTTCTATGACAGCAACGGTTTGTGGAACAATTATATTCCAAAAAGTTTCAGAATCATACTGATCAACAACGGTGGCGGAAATATTTTTAAAATCATTCCCGGACCCGAAAATTCGGGTGTGGTCGAAAAAGTTTTTGAAACCACACATCAACTCAATGCTTCACATCTGGCTGAAATGTTTGGTTTTGAATATTTGAAAGCCGACAATCTTGAATCGCTTGAACAATCTCTGAACGGATTTTATTCAAAATCAGACCGGCCAAAGATACTTGAGGTCAATACTTCAGAAATAAAAAATGAAGAAGTGATGCGGGAATATTTCAGGATTTCCTGAATTTAAAATTTTATAAGACCCTTGTGGCTTTAACAAAACGTCGGTTCCAGTAGGTTTCTTCCAACGAACTGACGATCACTCCTTTCGAAGTGGACGAATGGATAAAAAAGACTTCGCCTTTGTCCACCCGATCAACGATTCCGACATGATTGATATTTGAACCCGAAGTGATAAAGAACACCAGATCGCCTTCGCGTACATCTTTGAGTTTGATTTCGCGTCCTGCGTTTGCCTGTTCTTTTGACATTCTCGGCATCTGGATTCCGGCTGCATTGTATGA
Organism: Flavobacteriia bacterium; assembly: GCA_019455045.1. Lineage (GTDB taxonomy): Bacteria > Bacteroidota > Bacteroidia > Flavobacteriales > Weeksellaceae > Moheibacter. The sequence continues at coordinate 14,266 of JACFND010000028.1, read as the reverse complement.
ATTGATGACCAGGCCCGAACAGTCCAGACCGCTGCGTGTCACACCGCCGTATTTGTAGGGTGTTCCCAGAAATCCGTGTGCAGCTTTCAACACATTGTCAGCTTCTTTATGAACAGTTTTTGTATTTGATTCCGATTTTGCTCTGACTCTGGTTTTTGCTTTTGTATTGGTTTTTGCCACCCTGACTCTTTTGTGATGATCAGAAGATTTATAGCTGATTTTTCGCGGTGTACTGCAACTCGCGATCAGTAAAAATCCAAAGGTCAATCCCAAAATTCTAAAAAAGCGCATGGTCTGAAAATTCAATCTTTGTAAAATTAACTTGGGTAAAATTAAAAAGAAAGAAGATTATTAACAAGTAATTAACAAAGTTATTAACAACGAAAATTTGGTTTTGGAATCGAATCATTCAGACCCAGGAAATTACTGATCCGAATTCAAAACATCTTTGAGCAGTTTTCTGGCTCTGAGCAACCGCACCTTGACATTTGCCATCGATAGATTCAGTTCTTCAGCGATTTCCTTATAGGTCTTTTCTTCCAGAAATCTGAGCTCGAGGATATGCCGGTATTCGGGTTTCAGTTTTTGAAGCTGAGACTGCAGATCGTCTCTTGCCTGTTTCTGAATCAGTGTTTCTTCGGGCGTCGGCAGATCTTCCTGAATCTCGATCCGATAGTTTTCATCATCGAGCGAAATATTCAGTTTTGGCGATTTGCGGATATGATCGATCATGGTATTGTGAGCCACCGAAATCAGCCAGGTTTTGAAATCAAAATCTGAATTGTAAAGTTTCAGTTTTGCAAAAACCTTTGTAAAAGTCTCTATTGCAATGTCCTCGGTTTCTTCCTCATCCTTGATTTTTGAAAGCACATAATCATAGACATTGTTCCAAAACAGTTCCATCAGCAGGTTCTGTTCCTGCCGTTTTCCTTTTTTTGCTTCAGAAATCAGTGTCTGTAAATCTGTCTTCATTTGAAAATAAATTATCCCCAATCGGGATTGAAAGCTATAAATCTAAGCCATATTTGTTAATTTTACAGCATGCGAATAGATATAATCACAGTACTTCCGGAATTGCTCAAAAGCCCTTTTGAAGCTTCGATCATGAAACGCGCACAGGAAAAGGGTCTGGTTGAAGTTTTTTTTCACAATCTGAGAGATTACGGTTTGGGAAATTACAAACAGGTGGATGATTATCAGTACGGCGGCGGTGCGGGTATGGTGATGATGATTGAGCCGATCGACGAATGCATTTCAAAACTGAAAGCCGAAAGGGATTATGACGAAATCATCTATCTGACGCCCGACGGAAAAACGCTGAATCAGGGGATTGCAAACGAGCTTTCGCTGAAAAAAAATATGATCCTGCTTTGCGGTCATTACAAAGGAGTGGATCAGCGGGTGAGGGATTTGTTTGTGACCCGCGAAATTTCGATTGGTGATTATGTGCTGAGCGGCGGTGAGCTGGCGGCTGCGGTTTTGGCGGACAGCATCATCAGACTGATTCCGGGTGTCTTGAGCGATGAAACTTCTGCGCTTTCTGATTCTTTTCAGGACAATCTGCTTGCACCCGAAGTCTATACCCGTCCGGCGGAATACAAAGGTTTGAAAGTTCCGGATATACTGCTTTCGGGCGATTTTCCAAAAATTGAAGAATGGCGTCATCAAAATTCGGTGGAAAGAACCAAAGAAAGAAGACCGGATTTGTTTGAGAATTAATTACAATTCAGCAGGGATTTTCGGGGAGACGAACGGGAGTTTGTCAGTTGAAATTTGAAAGAAGGGAAGCTATATTATTAAGAATAATCCTTCCGTTTTATAAACTTTCAATTGTAGAGATATTCATTAGGAAAAATAATATACAATAAATTTCTAATTCACTTTCTTTGTGAAATTCAATCTCATAATTTAAATCTGAACTAATAACTTTTTGTCGCACAATAGCTGAATTTTCGCCATTTATTTTAATTATTGCCATCTTTTTTTGTAAAGGAAAATTGAATTTTAAATCTATTCTCTGATTATTTATATTTATCCAAATATTTCTCCATTTATTTCTCATTAATTCTATTTTTTCCGGCAATTTTTGATATTTAATCTTAATGAATGAAATAAAAAAATTAAAATATCTGTATGACAATAAAAGCTCATTTTCTTTTGAAAAAACCTGTATTTTAACTCCCGCAAACCAAATATACTTTCTTGTGGCAGTCATTATTAAAATGCCATCTTTATAGATATAAAAGTCATCATAAAAATTTGCTTTAATTAAATACATTTATTTCATAGTGTTTTTTTAGTTCAATATTTAGCAACTCTTAAATTTTTGAAGACACCCGCTTCCGCGCGATTGTATCGCGTGGCCATTGTCAAAATTAAAAACACTTTCCGTTCTTCGGATAAAGTTAATTTATTTTTTAAATCGTTCTGCGGATTTATTCCAAATCTGAATTTTTTACTGATTTTTTGCCGGATGTTTTGTCACAGTTTTTGGTTTGCTTCGCGCCAAGACATTTTCTGACGTTGATCTCTTTTCACTATCTTCGTAGATAATCTTTTTTCATAAAAAAAACAGTGAGTTTAGAACAGTCAAAATATACAAACCTAATCAATGAAATCGGCTCATTATTGCAAAAGGGTCGAGAACAGGCCAGTCAAGCCGTAAATACAATTTTAGTTCAAACTTATTGGCTTATCGGGAAGCATATTGTTGAATTTGAACAAGGAGGCAAAGAGAAAGCAGATTATGGCAGTCAACTTTTGGATCAGCTCGCAAGAGATTTATCTGAACGTTATGGAAAAGGATTTAGTCGTTCAAATGTATTTCAAATCAGACAGTTTTATTTGAAGTTTTCAAAAATCCAGACACTGTCCGGACAATTCGAAAGCTCGGAGAATCTTCCTAAATTAAGTTGGAGTCATTATGTCGAAATTCTTAAATCGGAAAATGACCTCGAAATGGGTTTTTACATCAAACAAACTGAAAAGGAGAATTGGAGCGTTAGAGAGTTGAAGAGACAAATGAAAAGTATGCTGTTCCACAGAATAGCGTTAAGTAAAGACAAAAAGGGAGTTTTAAAACTTGCAGAACAGGGTCAGGAAATTCAAAAATCAGAAGATATTCTCAAAGATCCTTATGTCTTAGAATTCCTGAATTTTCCCGAAAACAATCAATATCTTGAAGGAGAATTGGAAGAAAAACTTATTTCTAATCTGCAAAATTTCCTTTTAGAATTAGGGAAGGGCTTTACATTTGAAAAACGTCAATATCGGATTTCAATCGGAGGAAAGCACTTTTATGTTGATTTAGTATTCTATCATCGTATTTTGAAGTGCTTCGTACTTATTGATTTAAAAAGAGGCGAAGTCACACATCAGGATGTCGGACAAATGAATTTGTATCTGAACTACTTTAAGAAAGAGCAAAATGTAGAAGGCGATAATCCTCCGATTGGAATTGTTTTGGGAGCAATGAAAAACAATATCTTGGTCGAATATGCTACGGAATCGGTGGGCAACCAACTTTTTATAAGCAAGTATCAATTATATCTGCCTGAAAAGCAACAATTGCAGAATGAATTAAACAAGCTGTTGGAAAACGATAAATAAAAAGATCAATCCAAAACCTTTTCTGTTGTTAATCTCATTTTGCTATACACATTCGATCCGCGCTGCGGATCGGTCAGAGACAAGATTAGATTGAAAGGATTTAATCAGAATGGTCAGCTTTTTATTTTTGGAGATGAACGGGGCGGTTCGTTTCTGCAAAAACCCCTAAATCATCCCCTTTGATTTGATCTCCAGATATTTGTTGATGGTGTTGACCGTCAGGTCTTCCGGCCGGGTCAGTATCGCCTGTATGCCGTGACGGTTGAGTTCGAGTACGATCTGCTGTTTTTCGTAAATAAATTTCTCAGCCATCGTCCTTTGATATACATCCGATTCTTCGGTCGGATTTTCAACAAAATCTTCGAGTTCGGTATTTCTGAAAAATATCGGAATCAGCAAATGGTTTTTGTTGATGCCGACCAGATAGGGCAGCTGTCTGTACAGCGAATCCAGACTTTCAAAATTTGTAAAAAGCAGAATCAGACTGCGTTGTGTGATCTTGTGTTTGATTGAATTGTAAAGTTTTCCGTAATCGCTTTCCTTAAAATCAGACGAAATCCCGTACAGACTTTCTGAAATCTTTCTGATCTGACTGGTTCTTCTTTCCGCTTTGACCAGATCTTCAAGCTGCGACGAAAATGTAAAAATTCCTGCTCTGTCGTGATTTTGAAGTACCACATTACTGAAAATCAATGCCGAATTGATCGAATAATCGAGCAGCGTCATTCCGTTAAAAGGCATTTTCATCACCCTTCCTTTGTCGATGGCGCAATAGATCTGCTGAGATTTTTCGTCCACATACTGATTCACCATCAGCTTTTGCTGTTTTGCGGTCGCCTTCCAGTTGATGGTTCTGATGTCGTCTCCCGACACATAATTTTTGATCTGCTCAAACTCCATGCTGTGGCCGAGTCTTCTGATTTTTTTCTGACCGATCTCGTTGAGATGCGCCTTAAAATTCTGAAGACTGTACTGATGAAGTTTCAGAAACGAAGGATAAACCCTGATTTGGTTTTCTGTTTTCAGAACGATTCTTCTCTGCAGAAATCCGAGCGGCGAACTCACAAAAGCATTTGTATTTCCAAAACGGTAAACACCTCTTTCTTTTGGCGTCAGTTCATATTTCAGGGTAATTTCATTTCGGCCCGAAAGTTTTCCTTTCATATTGAAATCAAAAATCTGAAACTGACTCGGCAGTTCTTCGATCAGACTGTAACTGATTCTGAATCCAAAATGATTTTTTAATCTCAGCTGAACCCGGTTGGGATCAAAATTCGACAGTTTGTCATTCACTATCCTTTCACCCGAAACACCTGTCCGGCTTGAAAAAAGCAGTATCAGATCGATCAGCACAAATAAAATAATTGCAAACAGCAGCATTTCCGAAACCGAAATCATTTCGGGAAAAAAGAAACCCGAAACAAAACCTGCGGCAACGATCAGAAAGCCGAAAAAGAACGGTTTGCCAAGAAATATGTGCTTGATCAACGGCATCAGCGCGGGATTTCTATTCCTTCAATGATCTGCTGTACAACCGCTTCTGCAGTGGTTCCTTCCATCTCTTTTTCGGGCGAAAGCACAATTCTGTGTTTCAGTGCCGAAGGTGCGGTAAACTTGATGTCTTCAGGAATTACAAAATCTCTTCCTCTGATGGCTGCAACTGCTTTTGAAGCATTCAAAATCGAAATTGAAGCCCTTGGCGAAGCACCCAAAAACAGTGAAGGATTGTTTCGTGTTGCATTCACAATCTGAGCGATATAGGTGATCAGTTTGGGTTCAACCAGTATTTCCTGTACGATTTTCTGGAATTCCAGAATTTCATGCGCTTTGAAAACCGGTTCGATCAGATTTGTCGGATCCTGATTTCGTCGATTGTTGTTGCCTTCAATGATCTTGATTTCATCTTCGAGTTTTGGATAATCGACTACGATTTTGAACAGAAAACGGTCGAGCTGTGCTTCGGGCAGACGATAGGTTCCTTCCTGTTCCACCGGATTCTGTGTGGCAAACACCAAAAACGGCGGTTCCATATCGTACTGCATTCCGTCGATTGTGATCTGACGTTCTGCCATCACCTCAAACAGTGCAGCCTGGGTTTTTGCAGGCGCCCGGTTGATTTCGTCGATCAGTACGATATTTGAAAAAACAGGTCCTTTTTTGAATTCAAATTCATTTTTCTTCAAATCAAAAACCGAAGTTCCCAACACATCAGACGGCATCAGATCGGGTGTAAACTGTATCCGGCTGAAACCGACATCCATGGTGCGGGCGAGCAGTTTGGCGGTCACCGTTTTTGCAACGCCGGGCACACCTTCAATCAGCGAATGTCCGTTTGCAAAAATGCTTACGATCATCAGTTCTATAAAATCTTCCTGTCCGACAATCACCTTTGAAAGCTGATTTCTGATTTCATACACACCTTTCTGAATCTTTGACAGATCGATCCGATTGCTGAAACTCAGATCTTCGCCGGCTGTATTTTCGGGCTGCGGATTAAACTGCTGATCCGGCTGCTGAGGCATTTTCGGCATATAATCCCGACTGTTATCCTGATTTTCTTCCATTGAATTTTATTTTACGGTTAAACGTTTCTATGATTGACTGGATTTTCACAAAATCCGATTTGTTGAGATAATTTCTTGTTCGGTACGAATTGATCACATTGACCAAATTCTGACAGGTATCCCGATCTGCACCCGATTTGGCGGCAAGCAGATCGGTAAAATCCTTTTCGGTGTCTCTTGCGGTGATATTGTAATTCAGTCTGAGCTGTTCCAAAAAGTAATTGATCTTGTATTTTGTCATCGCGGTATGATCAGAATTGTAGCGGTAAAGCTCGGACAGCGTTTTTGTAAAATCAAGCGTATGATTGGAGTAGGGCAGTATCACTTCCTGTGCGCGCTGTCTTCGTTTTGAATTGAATAACAGATACAATATTCCGAGCGCCAGCAATGTCAAAAATGCCATTTTCAGACTTCTGTGTTTCATGATAAAACCAAGGCTGCTGAAAAATCCACCGTCGTCATTTGATGAAACCCGGTTTCTTCTTTCTGTTCTGTAATTGTCCCAAATGATGCCGGTATCGTCTATATATGAAAACGCATCGGTTACATATTTGAAATGGTCTTTTTTGAGCATTTCGTAATTTGAAAACAATACCGGTTCGGTATGCAGCAGCAAATATCCGTTTCCGTAATAGACTTTTATATAATTCGGTTCTTTTCTTTTTTCGTCAAATTCCGCATAACCGAGAACTTCAGTGTTATCGGGATTGTAACTGCTGAAATAAGATTTGTTTTTTGACTGACTGGTGTAAACATAAGTTTTTTCGCCTTCCGGTTTTTTGATTGAATACCTGACTGAAAAATCAGGCCTCATCGGAAATGACTGATCGATGCTGAAACCGAGCGAATCAGTAAATTCAGAACTGAAATTATAAGCCGAAATAAAAGCTGAACCGCCCTGATTGACATAATACATGATTTCTTCCCAAGTATAATCCGGGATGATATAAGTATCGCTGTGGATGAAAAAATAATGTTCGTCTGTCAGATATTCATCCATAAAGAAATCATAGGTTCTGCCTTTGATATCCTTAATTTCAGAATTTGGAAAAATTTTGGGCAATTCCTTTCTGAGCACATAAGTTCCCATCGGATTTGTGTCCGCAGATTCAAAGCTTTTGTACCAGCTGAAATCATCAGTGTCGCAACCGATCAGCATCAGCGCGAAAACAAACATCAGATATTTTCCAAAAATCTTTCTCATTTCAGTTTCTTCAGTGTTTTTTGAAAAATTGATTCTGCAGTTTTGAATTCTGAATCCGAAAGTTCAAAATTTCCGTACCAGATGTAATCGTAGATATGTGTGTTTTTGAAGAAATCATCGCTGATCGGACTTTTTCCGAGTTCGGTGAAATAATCAAAATTTGTCTTGTCTTTGTTCCAGTCGATCAGTTTTTTGTCAAACATCGACTGAAGCACCCAAAGGAAATAATAACGGATCGCGAGTCTGAAATTGTTTTCTGATTTTGCTTTTTGAATCAGTTTTGCAAAATCATTGTTTTCAATATTTTCCCTGTCTTCAAACAACTGTTCCGCATCAGACGCATAATTGATTTTCCTGCGGTCCGACCCAAATGCAAATCCGCCCGAATTTTTGATGATATAATAAATAATCGCAAAAACAATCAGCGCCAAAACCGTGTACATTACTGCTTTTGAAAAAAGGAACGACAGATTCAGCGTCGGACCGTTGTAGGGTTTGTATTCTTTTTTCTTTCGGTCATAATCAAAACGCTTTCCGGTGTAATTGTCCTTGAATTTTGGATCGAGCTGTCTTTGGCTGTAATTTGATTGACCTCTTTCTTCGGCGGTCGGTGTGGGCAGATAATTTCTATCGTATTCCGTAACCGTTTCTGCTTCGTCATAATCATCGTAGAAATATTCATCATCAACGACGACATCTTCGTCATAATATTCATCATCATAATATTCATCATCGGGTTCGCCTGCAAAACCAAAACCGAATCCGAACAGAAAAATGATTAAGAATAATCCTTTAATTCTTTTCATGACCAATTTCGTTTAACAGATATGAAAAATCGCGGTGGCTTCTTTTGTAAACTTTCACCGGATAAATCAGATAATACCAGGCGATAAAACCAAGCGTTCCGAGTACGATCAGCGCTGCGATTGCGATCGGCATCGATTTGGCGTACTGGGTCAGATAACCTTCGATCAGTGCGGCAGCCAAAGTAAACGGCATGGTGCTGATCACGATTTTGAGCGCAGCTTTTCCTTTTTGAAAAAACGCCTGTTTTCGGGTCAGGATTCCGGGAAAAAGATAGCTGGTTCCCATCAGGATTCCGGCTCCGATTTCTATGCACATTGCGAACATTTCCATTGATCCGTGCATCCAGATCGTTCTGAGCGACAAAAAGGAATGACCTTTTTCAATAAACATATACTGAAAACTGCCGACCATCACACCATTGACCAGCATAAAATACAGCGAACCGACACCGCCAAAAAGTCCGTACAGAAAAGAGGTCAGACCGACTCTGAGGTTGTTGAATGCGATAAAAAAGAAACTGTTGAAATTTCCGATCGAACTGCTGTTATTGTATACCGCCAGCGGATCTCCGTTTTCTATATTTCTTTCGGTCATGTCCACATAGCCGTCGCCAAGGATTGAGCGTACAAATTCGGGTTCATAAATGGCAGAAAACACACCGATTGCTACCATCAGGAAAAAGATGACAAACGAAAAATAAAAATATTTTCGGTAGCGGTACATGATCATCGGAATCTCATAAGTCCAAAAACTTTTGAAACCTTTTCCGGTCCGTCTGTGTCCGTAAATCTTATGATAAGCAGTGACAGCCAGCGCATTCAGATATTTGATCACATTGCTTTTCGGATAATAAGTCTGTGCATAAGCCAGATCATTGTTGATCTGAATAAAGAGTTCGGCAAGTCTTTCGGGTTTGTTTTCCGAAGATTTGTACAATGATTTTTCAAATTCCAACCATTTTTCTTTATTTTGTCGGATGAAAGCGGCTTCTCTCAAATGCAGTATATTTTTCTGATCGGTTTGATTCTGTCAGTCCAAATATATAAAAATATAAATTGAAGAATTCGTTTGCCAAATTTTTTAAACCGAATGGAATTTATCAAAATCAAAACCCCTTTGAATGTAAATGTCGATATCCGTCATGCGGGCGTGGGACGGCGTCTGGTTGCATTTCTGATCGATATGTTTCTGATTTTTGTTTATCTCTGGGCGATGAGTTATTTCTTCTTTTCGGTTTTGAATATTGATTTTACACTGTTTGACGAGAAGACTGATTCTTACTTTGATCTGGTTGCTTTTTATGAAATTCTTTATATGATTCTTCTGCTTCCGGCAATCTGTTATTCGCTTTGGACAGAAATGATTTTTAACGGTCAGACTTTCGGAAAGATGATCATGGGCATCAGAGTGGTGAAAATCAACGGTTACCGTGCAGGATTTCCTGAATATTTCACACGCTGGGTTTTCAGATTTGTAGATTTCTGGACCGGACTGTTTATGTTGCTTTTTCTGATTCCGATCTTTGGTGAAGAAAGAGCCTATATACTTGCCTGGATGATGTTTATGATGAGTGGTTTTGTTGCGTTTTTTTCAATCATCAGAACAAAAAATTCACAGCGGATCGGTGATATTGTTGCCGGAACGACTGTGCTCAAATTAAAGGAAAAAGAATCGATCCGAATCACAATTCTCGAAGACATTCGCGAAAATTATGTTCCGAGATACAGTCAGGTAGTGAAACTGACCGACAATGATGCGCGAATCATCAAGGATACTTTTGTCCATGCAAAGAAGAGAAAAGATTATAAAACAATCAAACGGCTGAGGGACAAACTCGAATCTGTGATGGAAATCAAAAGCGATCAGAACGATTGGGATTTTGTTGACACAGTGATGAAGGATTTTAATTACTATACCCAAAAAATGTGATGGATTTTTATTTAGACGAATTGAAATACAGACTTCAGAATTTTGAAGGCGAACTGCCCGGACAGAAAGCACAGATGAAGCTTTCGCCGCCTTATCGGCACAGATTTGACATGGAAGAAATCAAAAAGACAAATCCGAAAGTGGCCGCGGTGATGATCATGCTTTATGAAAATGACGAAGGCGATATCGAATTTCCGGTTACACTTCGTCAGACCTATCAGGGTGTGCATTCCAATCAGATTTCGCTGCCCGGCGGATCTTTTGAACCCGAAGACATTGAACTTTCAAGAACTGCGGTTCGTGAAACCTGTGAGGAAATCGGTGTTTTTGATGAAGACATTGAGGTGATCAGACAGCTGACCGAACTTTATATTCCGCCGAGTAATTTTTTGGTTTATCCGTTCATCGGTTTTTATGACCAGCAGCCTGATTTTATCGCACAGACTCATGAAGTGGCCGAGATACTGCCGATTGATCTGGGTGCATTTCTGAGAGCTGAACCCGCGAGTTTTGAAAGAACTTTTTCTGATTTGAAAGTTGAAATTCCGGGTTATGATTTGGGCGGAAATGAGTATATTTGGGGTGCGACAGCAATGATCTTAAGCGAATTCGCCGAATTGGTGGAAATGCTTTAAATTTGTGGTCTTTAAACTAAGGGTGGGATAATGACAAAGCAAAAAGCGGTAAAGAAAAACGTTTACAGAGATGCCTTCGGACATCTCTATTTTTTAAAGAGATCGCTCATTTTTATTTTGGGCGGTGCAACCTATTTTCGGTACAGCGCATACAATCAGCTGATAATCAGCGGGACTGAACATCTGGCAGATCTGCCAAAAACCAATGTGCTGTTTGTGTCCAATCACCAGACTTATTTTGCGGATGTATTTGCGATGTATCACGTCTTTTGCAGTGTGAACAACGGTTTTACCAATACGATCAAAAATCCGGTTTATCTGCTCAATCCAAAAATTGACTTTTATTATATCGCTGCGGAGGAAACCATGAAAAATAATTTCCTGACCAAACTTTTTGCATACACAGGCGCCATAACCGTGAAAAGAACCTGGCGCGCAAAAGGAAAGGAAGTGAACCGTCAGGTGGATATGAGTGAAATTACAAATATCCAAAAAGCGCTTGAAAACGGCTGGGTGGTGACTTTTCCGCAGGGAACGACGACCGCATTTGCGCCCGGAAGAAGAGGAACTGCGCATCTGATCAGAACCATCAAACCGATAGTGGTGCCGGTGGTGATTGACGGATTCAGAAGAGCTTTTGACAAAAAGGGACTGAAAATCAAAAAAATGGGAGGGAAGCCGACCATGAAATTCAAAGAACCGCTCAATATCGACTGGGAAAAAGACGATGCAGATTCAATTATGAAAATGGTGATGGATGCCATCGAACAGTCGCCTGAATTCCTGAAAGTCAAGCCGATCGAAGAAATCATGCTCGACAACGAACCACAAGACTTTTTTAGCTGATGAAAAAAGTTCATTTTATCGCAATCGGTGGCAGCGCAATGCACAATCTCGCAATCGCACTTCATCAAAAAGGATATCAGGTGACCGGTTCTGACGACGCCATCTTTGAACCGTCGGCCGGAAGATTAAAAAAACGCGGACTCCTGCCCGAGGAATTCGGCTGGTTTCCGGAAAAAATTACTGCTGATCTGGATGCGGTCATACTCGGAATGCATGCACACGCCGACAATCCCGAAATGCTGAAAGCACAGCAGCTCGGTCTGAAAATTTATTCCTATCCTGAATATCTGTACGAACAGTCAAAAGACAAAATCAGGGTGGTGATTGCCGGTTCTCACGGAAAAACCACCATCACTTCGATGATTCTTCATGTGCTTCATCATCACAGAAAAGATGTTGATTATATGGTGGGCGCACAGTTGGAAGGTTTTGAAGTAATGGTGAAACTCACCCATGAAAATCAATATATGGTGATGGAAGGGGACGAATATCTTTCATCCGCATTGGACAGAAGGCCAAAGATTCTGCTTTATCATCCGAATATCGCGCTGATCAGCGGTATTGCCTGGGATCATGTCAATGTTTTTCCGACTTTTGAAAATTATGTTCATCAGTTCGAACTGTTTACCGACAGCATTGTCAAAGGCGGTTCTGTGGTGTACAATATTGAAGATGAAAATGTAAAGAAAGTCGTTGAAAATTCTGAGAATCAAATCGAAAAGATTCCATATTCTGCACCCAAACATTCGATCAAAGACGGAATCACTTATCTCGATACCGAAAAAGGCGAAATCGCCCTGGAAGTTTTTGGCAGACACAATCTGAGCAATCTGGAAGGTGCAAGACTGATCTGTCTTCAGATGGGTATTTCAAATGATGAATTTTACGAAGCCATTCAATCCTTCAAAGGCGCTTCCAAACGATTGGAACTGATCAAAAGAAATTCAGATTTTGTTGCTTACAAAGATTTTGCACATGCACCGAGCAAGGTGACTTCGACCACTGCGGCGGTTAGGGAACAGTTTCCGGACAAAAAACTGATTGCATTTTTGGAACTGCATACTTACAGCAGTCTGAATCCGAAATTTCTGACAGAATACAAAGGTGCGCTTGATCCTGCAGATGAAAAAATTGTTTATTACAATCCCGAAGCATTGAAGATCAAAAGGATGGATCCGATTTCACCCGACGATATCAGAAATGCATTTGGAGACCGGTCGATCAAGGTTTTCACAGTTTCTGAAGAACTGAAATCATTTCTCGAACAGACCGACAAATCAGGAAAAGTATTTCTGATGATGAGTTCTGCCAACTTTGGCGGAATCGATCTGAAAGAGATTTTTGAGTGATTATTATTCCGAATTTTTTTTGTGTCTGTTACTTTCTTACCCAGGTCTGAAAACTGAAACTGTATTTGTGTCTGTCATCCGTCGGATGTTCAATCGACTTTTCAAGTCTCCAGTCTTTTTCAGAAAATTCCGGAAAAAATGTATTTGCATCCGGAAATTTTGAATGAACCCTTGTCAGTTCGATCCGGTCGGCAAGTCCAATGCCTAGTTTGAAAACCTCACCGCCGCCGATGATAAAAATATCCGGATTTTCCTGTTTTGCCCTGTCGATCGCCTGCTGCATCGTCTGCGCGGTTTCTGCACCTATTGCAACAAAATCGGGATTTCGGGTCAGAATGATATTCAGTCTGCCCGTCAGTATGTCGGTCAAAGTTCCGAAAGTCCGTCGGCCCATGATAACCGGATGTCCGTAGGTAAGTTCTTTGAATCTCTGATAATCATCCGGCAAATCCCAAAGCGCATTGTTGCCGTACCCCAATTTGCCGAGCTCGTTGTTTTCACCGGCCGCAGCGATTAATGTAATCATAATGGTTCTGATTAAACGCTAACAAATTTAGCAAATTCCTGTTTTTTCTGATGTTTCCCTCAACTGATTTGTTCGGGATTTGAATTTGAAATCAAAAAATAACCTCAATTTTCTGTTGATTTTTTTAACTTTATCAAAAATAACACACAGATGAACTTTACAAAATCAATGTTGGCAATGGCAGTTGCCGTTTTGCCGATGTTTTTATTTTCACAAAATCAGGATTATAAGACCACTCAGGGACACGACAGCAGCAATCCGTTCAATCAGCTGTATGATTTGTTACCGACGCCCAATCAGTTCAGAACCGCTTCGGGTGCACCCGGTCCTTTGTATTATCAGCAGCAGGTGGATTATGAAATGAATCTGGTGCTCGACGATCAGAAAAATACGCTGAATGGCGAAGAAACAATCACCTATCACAACAATTCGCCCGACAAACTTGAATATCTGTGGCTGTCGATGGATCAGAATCTCAGAAAAAAAGATTCGTCTTATCATGCTTATACACAGCAGGGAGCGCCAAAGAATCAGATTTCTGCAGCTGATTTTTCAAGAACTTTTATGGAAGAAAAATTTGACGGCGGTTTTGATGTTCATTATGTGAAAACGGCTGACAACAAGGATTTGGCCTATTATGTCAACGGAACCATGATGCGTGTGATTCCGCCAACACCTTTGAAACCGGGTGAAAAATTTGTGTTCAAAATCAAATGGTCTTACAACATCCCGAATTACTTTCTGGTCAATGACCGAAACGGATATGAACCGCACGAGGGCGGAAATATTTATGCGAT
>JACFND010000027.1:29866-34766 GCA_019455045.1 Flavobacteriia bacterium | reverse complement strand
CCTTCTCCGGTTTCAATGGCTTTTTTCAGCACAGCATCCACTTCTTTGCCCTGTTCATTTGTAAAAATGATTTTTCCGACTGCTTTTTTTGAGAAATTTGCCTGCAATCCGACCACCAGCATCGAAATCTTTTTTCCGGATTTTTGAATTTTTGAAATACAGATCGTTCCGGTCGAAAGTTCGGCAGCCATTCCCTGAACCGCCCAGAACATACTGTTGAACGGATTTTGGTTGAGCCAGCCCAACTTGACGGAAATCTGAGATTTATCATCATCAAAATAATGAAGTTTCAAACCTGCAATTTTTGCGATCGGAAGCTTGAATAACAGTATCTTCCGAAACATAGATCGATTCATTGTTGAAAAAGAATTAAAAAATGGTCATTTAATAAACAGACATCAGCATAAAAGAGCGATATATCTTTTATATTTGTCAAAATTAGATAAATATATAATGGAAACCCAAACAATAGTTATAATCCTTGTGGGCTTTTTTATCCTTCACTGGTACAGTTCACTTTTTTTTCAGTCGCTGTTTCATCACAGATATGCTGCCCATGGAATGTTTCGAATGTCAAATTTTTGGGAAAAAACTTTTCATATCGGTTCTTTCATTACCCAGGGATCATCTTATCTGAGTCCTTATGCATACGGCGTTTTACACAGATTGCATCATGCTTTTGCAGACACCGAAAAAGATCCGCATTCGCCTATTTTTGACAAAGATGTTTTTCACATGATGTGGCGCACCCGAAAGATTTACAACGAAATCGATCAGGAAATTGCAGTCGTTGGTGAGAAATTCAAAAAAGGGGTTCCAAAATGGAGAAAATTTGACAAATTCGCAGAATCCAAATTTACACGCCTTGCCTGGGTGGCAGTCTATATCGCAATCTATTTTCTGTTCAATTCGCCCTGGTGGCTTTATGTGCTGATTCCGATTCACGTGCTGATGTCGCCGGTTCACGGTGTGATTGTCAACTGGTTTTCGCACAAATACGGCTACAGAAATTATGATGTGAAAGACACTTCAACCAATCTGATGCCGGTCGATCTGCTGATGTGGGGCGAATGTCTTCACAACAATCACCACAAATTTGGCGGAAGACCCAATTTTAAAGTGAAATGGTTTGAATTTGATCCGATGTATCCGTTTATCATTATCATGGACAAACTGAGAATCATCCGTCTGAATCACAAACCCGAAACCCAATACATGTAAATCAATTCATTCTATTTATCAATTGAAATTTTGAATTAAAAAACAGAAAATTCAACCAAAAAGATTGATAATTTTGCATCTAAATCAATTAAGAAAATGACTGACAATCCAATCAAAGACACAGTAATCATAGGATCCGGACCTGCCGGTTATACCGCGGCAATCTATGCGGCAAGAGCCAATATGAATCCTGAAATGTATACAGGAATGCAGCCCGGCGGACAGCTGACCACAACCACCGAAGTTGAAAACTTTCCCGGCTATCCCGAAGGAATCATGGGGCCCGAAATGATGATCGAATTTCAGCAGCAGGCAGAAAGATTCGGCACCAAAATCCATATTGATTATATAACCGAAGTTGAACTTGCAAAAAATCCGGGTGAAATCCATAAACTGAAAACCGGTTCCGGAAAAGAAATTCAGACCCGTACCGTAATCATTTCAACCGGTGCAACCGCAAAATATCTTGGTTTGGAAGACGAAGAAAAATATCTCGGAAGCGGTGTTTCGGCCTGTGCAACCTGCGATGGTTTCTTTTACAAAAACAGCCCGGTTGTGGTTGTAGGCGGCGGTGATACTGCTGCAGAAGAAGCTACCTATCTTTCAAATATCTGTTCAAAAGTCTATCTGCTGGTCAGAAAAGACGAGATGAGAGCGTCAAAAGTGATGCAGGAAAGAGTGCTCAATAATCCCAAAATCGAAGTGATGTTCAATCACGAACTGATTGGTATGAGCGGAAACATGGTGGTTGAAAAAGCACACATCATCAACAATCTGACCAACGAAAAATCAGAATTGTCGGTTGACGGGGTATTCATTGCAATCGGTCACAAACCGAATACCGAGATTTTCAAAGGAATGCTCGATATGGACGAAACCGGTTATCTGATCACCAAAGGGAAAACAACAAAAACCAATCTTCCCGGCGTTTTTGCAGCAGGTGATGTTCAGGACAGTATCTACCGTCAGGCGGTGACAGCTGCAGGAACCGGCTGTATGGCGGCTATGGACGCAGAAAAATATGTACTGGAACATTTTCATTAAAAGAAAAAGACGGCAATAGAATTTGCACTGAAAAAAATTACAATTATCTGAATCTGACAAGCGAGCCGCCCTTCTGTTTTTTGGGCGGTTTTGTTTTTGAAACCGGTTTCTGATCGGCTGAATCTGTCTTCTCTTCGATCTTTTGTTCCTGCTCTTCCGGTTTTTGTTCTTCCTGATTCTGCTGTTCCATTCTTTCAAAGAAAGAAGGCTGATCAACAGTTGATTTAATTCTGGCTTCGGGCGAATCTTTCTTGAATATTTCAGAAAAACGATCAAAAGTGGTTTTGTACATAATGCCTGCGCCAAAGCTTTGGAAGTTACCTGCGCCGCCAAAATTCTGAACACCAAAATTGGTCGGTCGGGTGAAGAAATTCACCACCAGCGTTTTGTCCATCTTTTTTGAAATATCCCATTGAACTTCTGCTTCTCCGGTTGCAATTTCATTGGTATAACCGCTTCCGACAGGCACACCGACTTCTCCGTTAAAAGTCCATCTCGGGCTGAGATTGACGTGAAGGTCGGTTTTAAAACGGTCAGAAGTGTTGCTCATATCCGAGCCGGTCACATAGTCCAAATCGATCATCACACCGCCGCCGACAATCAATGAATTAATAATTCCGCCCAATTGTTTGAGCGCAATTCCGGCTCCGGCAGAAGCTGCTCCTGCCGCAAATACATTGCTGTCACTGGTCATAAACTGACCGAACAAAAGAATTGATCCGAATTGAATCATTTTGTCGTCCGGATCCAGATTGAATTTATAATCAATCAGCGACTGCATATCCGATCCGCCTTTGGGAATGGTCAGAGTAAAATCCATCTGCGGATTTGAAAGAGATTCGCTGATTACAATTCCCAGAATCACATTATAAGTCTGACTGTAACCGGTTCCCAGATATTCACCCACGTTTGAAACCGTCCTTTCAAAATTGGCGGTGATATGCATACTTGCATCCAGCGGGCTTCCTCCGCTCCAGTTTACATAACTGCCCGACTTGATTTCAAAATCACGATTGAGCAAAGGCACCTGCCGGAACTGATATTTTCCGGATTCAAGCGTGTAAGTTCCTTCCAGCGTCATAATTCCGGTTCTTCCCAAATGGAATTTCAAATCTTCGGTCGATCCGTTTGCGGTCACCATATCTTTTGTAACCGGGTCAAAGACCAGATGAACGGTTGAATTTGCATCTGCGCTGATATTCAGATCGATGAGCATTCCTTTGGGTCCGCCTTCCTCCTTCTCTTTGTCCTCTCCTTCGGGAATAAATCTGACAAGACTGCTGCTGCCTTCTACTTTTGTTGCACCTGTGTTGATGGTGAAATCTGAACCATCGTTGACCTTTGCATTTGCAGAAATATCGAGCTTTTCAGGCGGTCCGAAAATTTCAAATGCACCCTGACCGAATACCCTGCCGTAAAACAAATCATTGATTTTTTCATTGGTATTCAGCACCAAAAGATTGTCTGTGTTGAATGAAAGGTTGAGGAACCAGCTGGCAAAATCACGAAACAGTACCTGACCGGTCACCTCTCCTTTTGTACCAAAAACAGTATCTCTGAATCTGATTTCGTCCAAAGTGATTGAGCCCTGTCCTCCGCTCTGTTTGAACACCGGAACCGTATTGACTCCGTCAAACGAATAATCGGTGTTGAGATAATCAATTTTGAAACCGAGATTGGCAAGATCGAGCATTCCTTCAAAATCAGGAGAATCAATCGGTCCGCTGAATTTGACGTTGCCAGATACTTTTCCTCTCAGATTGCTCATAGCAGCAGAAAGAAAGCTTTCGACAAATTTGAAATTGAAATCGTCCAAACTCGCCACCATATTGATTTGAGGCGTGCTTGGTTTGTTGTCTATAAAGCCGTTTGCATAAAGCACCTGCACCTGTTCCTGTTCAATAAACAATTCAATATCAAAAACATTCTGATTTGCATTGTAGGTTCCGTTCAGACTGACATCGCCCAAACCATAGCCGTTCAATCCAAATTCTTCCACTTTTAGCTCCATCAGCGGCTTCAGTTCATCCTTTGTTCTGATGATGTTGACATTTCCATTTGCAATACCGGCGATTTCAAGATTGCCAATAAAACTCTTTGGAATAATTTCGGACAGAATCAGTTTTTCAAGATCGGCATTCAGTTTATAATCGGTATTGCTCGCAAAATAACCGTCCAACAGCAGTTTTTGACCGTCTGATTCGATTAGCAGATTCTGAAGTTCGTAGTAATTTTTATCAAAATTAATGATCGCCCGGTTTGTCTCCGGGTCATTTTCGGGATTGACCTGCCAGTCGTTTCCGTCCACATTAAAAGACGAAGGTGAAAAACCGATGATCAAATTTTTGTTTTCATCAGTGGTCTGATAAAGATTCAGATCAAAATCAACAGGAAATTCTTTGCCCCACTGAAAAGTCGTTTTGACCATCAGCGAATCACCGACCGGTGTCGTGTGAATGTCCGCATTGTAAATCATTGCATTTTTCACCGACAAACTGTCTGTTCTGATATAGATTTGTTCTATCTCTTTTGAAGTATCCACATTGATCAGCGGATTGTAAATATTGAATCCGTCAAAACCGATCTGATGCGAAGTCAGTTCCGCAATCAGACTGTTGCTGCCTGTATCGACCTG
>JACFND010000027.1:27672-29766 GCA_019455045.1 Flavobacteriia bacterium | reverse complement strand
GCTTTTAATTTCAAATATTTGATATCGGTTCCCTGACCGTCAAAATCAATTCTTCCCTTTACAAATCCGAGCTGCTCAACATCCGTGATTTGTTTGAGATTCATATTCTCAGTTATCAGCAGCCCTTTGTATTTCAGTTCGTTTCTGTAATCGCTCAAAACCACATCCATATCGGCATCGCCCAAAGAGGTCAGCG
Organism: Flavobacteriia bacterium; assembly: GCA_019455045.1. Classification (GTDB taxonomy): domain Bacteria; phylum Bacteroidota; class Bacteroidia; order Flavobacteriales; family Weeksellaceae; genus Moheibacter. Next base: position 29,570 of record JACFND010000027.1, on the reverse strand, counting down.
CATAGCCTTTTGTTTTGATTTGATCGGAATCGAGATCAAAACTCCCGCGATAATCCATATTTCCAAAACGATCGATCAGTACTGGAATCTTATTTGAAATAAAGGTCGGCAGCAGATTTGTAAATTCACGGTAAGAAGTTTTTGCCTTCACCATATTTGAATGAATCTGGAGCCGGTCGCCTTCGGTCATATCGATCAGATTCAGCTCGTCCGAAGCCAGAAAAACACCATCTCCGTTCAGCGTAAGCTGATGAAATTTCATATCGTTCAAAGTACCGGTCACCAGTCCGGAAACATCAACGGTAGTGTTTTTATCAAAATCGGTTACAAAATAACGGATGTCCTTAAAATTGACTTTCGAACCTTCTTTGAGCTCCATATCCCAAACGACTTTGTTCAGAAAATCACTCATATCCGCCTCATTTTCGGAAGCCAGAACCAAATGACCGTCCAATTGAGAATCTTCGGTTTTGAAATTCCAGTCGTCTATCCTGATTTCTTTTGGCGAATAATGCAGATTTCCCGAGAAATTTTCGACTTTGTAGTTTTCATTGTTTCGCTTTCCTTCAAAATTCCATGATTTGATATCCGCCCAAATGTCATCTCCCTGCAGTTTGAAATTCTTTGCAATCAGATTAAAATTTTCAGCATCGACCCAATCTCGTTTCGAAGGTTCCAAATTCTGATTTCTGATCAGCACTTTTCCGTTTTCGATATCAATATTTCCGTTCAGTCTGAAATCTGAAGGTTCTTTTTCCTGTTGCGTAGAAAATCGGTTAATCAATCTGATAAAATTACTGATGCTGTCATTTTTGTAGGTGATCACCTTTACATTGGGTTCAAACAGTTTCAGTTTTTTAATGGTTATCCGGTTCGGATTGCTGATCAGACCGGTCAGACTCAGTCCTGCCTGAATTCTTTTGATATCGATAAAATCGAGCTGATTTTCATCTTTGGCCGTAACGCCGTACAGATTGACATCACCAAAGAAATCGATTTTTACACGCTCGACATTGATTTCGGTTCCAAAAGTATTGTTGAGTTCTTCGACTGCATATTTTGCAATTTTGGTCTGAACGGCCGGAATTTGTATCGCGATCATCAGAGACAGCAGAAGGACCAACACCACGATGAGCGGGATTAAGATGATTCTTCCAATTCTTCTGAGCGTTTTCAAAATATAAAATTCCGATATTTGCAGCAAAATTACGCCAATTAATTAATTCATAGCAAACAATGAATACTTTTCCGATCATTTTGGGAATTGAATCTTCCTGCGACGATACAGCCGCAGCAGTGATTCAGAAAAACAAAATACTGTCCAATGTTGTGGCAGGACAAAAAGTACACCAAAGTTACGGCGGTGTTGTTCCCGAACTCGCATCCAGAGCACATCAGCAAAATATTGTCCCGGTGGTGAATGAAGCTTTGAAACAGGCAGGAATCACAAAAGATCAGCTCAGCGCAATCGCATACACACGCGGTCCCGGTCTGATGGGTTCGCTTTTGGTGGGCAGCAGTTTTGCAAAATCTTTCAGTATGGCGCTCGGCATTCCGCTCATCGAAGTCAATCATATGCAGGGTCATATACTGGCTCATTTTATTGAAGATGCAAATGAAAAACCACCCGAATTCCCTTTTCTCTGTCTGACGGTGAGCGGCGGCCATACACAGATTGTAAAGGTTTCCGATTATTTTGAAATGGAAATCCTGGGTGAAACCATCGACGATGCTGCGGGTGAAGCATTTGACAAAGCAGGCAAGATTATGGGACTGGATTATCCGTCCGGACCGATTATCGATAAACTCGCAAAACAGGGAAATCCCGAAAGATTTCATTTTTCAAAACCAAAGGTTGACGGTTTGAATTACAGTTTCAGCGGATTGAAAACCGGAAT
>JACFND010000027.1:0-27572 GCA_019455045.1 Flavobacteriia bacterium | reverse complement strand
GCGCTGCTTTCGGGTGAGGAAGCCAGACATTTTATAAAGGTGCTGAGAGGAAAGATTGGTCAGGAAATCAACATTACCGACGGAAAAGGAAAAATGTGCAAAGGCAAGGTTGATTTGATTTCGAATCATTCGGTTGAAATCGAGCTGACTTCTGTAATCGAAGATTTTGAAAAAAGGGATTACAGACTGCATATTGCAATTGCACCGACAAAGAATATAGATCGGACAGAATTCTTTCTTGAAAAAGCAGTTGAAATCGGAATTGATGAAATCAGTTTTTTGAAAAGTTTTCATTCCGAAAGAAAAAATATCAATTTGGAAAGGGTTTCGAAAATCGTACAATCTGGGGTAAAACAGTCGTTAAAAGCTTATGTGCCTGTGATAAATGATTTGATGAAATTCAATGATTTTGTAAAAGGAAATCATTTTGAAGAGAAACTGATTGCGCATTGCAGTGAAAATTACGGCAGAGAAAATTTTCATTCGATTTTAAAACCAAAAACCGATTATCTGATTTTGATCGGGCCCGAAGGTGATTTTTCAAATGATGAAATCCAACTTGCCGAAAAGCATGGTTTCAAAGGAATTTCATTGGGAAATCAAAGATTCAGAACAGAAACTGCTGCATTGAATGCGGTGTTTGGCGCGAATTGGATCAATCAGTAAAATCAGATAATATTCACTTCTCTTTCGAGCAAAATCCCAAATTTCTGATAGATATCTTCAAGTATTTTTTGAGAAAGATTATAGATTTCATTTCCGGTTGCATTCCCGTAATTCACCAGTACCAGCGCCTGATTCTGATGGACGCCTGCATCACCGAATCTTTTTCCCTTCCATCCCGCTTTTTCAATCAGCCAGCCGGCAGCAATCTTAAAACCGCCGTTCTTTTGGTGTCCCTGAACATCGGGGAATTTTTCCTTTAATTTTTTGAATTCTTCAGCCGAGATCACCGGATTCTTAAAAAAACTTCCTGAATTTCCAATCTCAGCCGGATCGGGCAGTTTACTTTCTCTGATATGAATCACAGCACGGCTGACATCCTGAATCGTCGGATTTTCAACACCAAGTCTTTCCAATTCAGTAAGAATTGCACCGTAATCGGTGTGCAGCACATGATTTCTTCTGGACAATTTAAAAGTTACATCCAGAATCACATATTTTCCTTTGAGTTCATTTTTAAAAACAGAATCTCGATAACCAAATTTGCATTCAGCATTTGTGAATTTTCTGATTTTTAAAGTTGAAATTTCAAGCGCGGTCAGTTCGGTCATACTGTCTTTGATTTCGACACCGTATGCACCTATGTTTTGAATGGGTGCAGTTCCGGCTCTTCCCGGAATCAGTGAAAGATTCTCAAGACCGCCAAAATCATTTTTCAATGTCCACATCACAAACTGATGCCAATTTTCGCCCGATTCAACTTTAACCCAGGCCCAATGTTCATCCCCTTTCAGAATTTCAATTCCTTTCAAGTCAATCCTGATCGTAATCCCGTCCCAGTCTTTGGTCAGCAGCATATTGCTTCCGCCGTTAATCAGCAGTATCGGCTGATTGTTTTGAGACGCCCAATCGATGATTTCTTTGAGTTCATCAATTGTGAATGCTTCCGCAAAATATCGGGAATTGGCTTCGATCCCAAACGTATTGTAAGGTTTTAAGGATTTATTTTCAAGAATCTCCATCGAATTGAATTTTACCGAAAAAAGCTTTCTGTCAAATTGTCGTTTAACGGCTGGTGCCCGGATATTTTTTCAATGCTTCTCTGAGGATGTCCACAGATTTTTGCAATTCTTCTTTTTTCAAAACATAAGCAAATCTCGCCTGATTTTTCACCTTTTCGGGATCGCTGTAAAATCCGTTTCCCGGAGCGATCATCACGGTTTCTCCGTTCAGATCAAAATCGTTGAGCAGCCAGATTGCAAATTTCTCGGTATCGTCCACCGGAAGTTCCACCATACAGTAAAATGCTCCCTGAGGATGCGGACAGATAACACCCGGAATCCTGTTGAGTTCAGTCACCAATAGATCTCTTCTGCTGATGTATTCGGCGCGGCTGTCATCAAAATAAGTTCCTGCATTCTGATGCGCTTTTGCAGCCGCATACTGACTGATGATATTCGGACAAAGACGCGCCTGACCAAATTTCAGAGCACGTTTGATAATCTCGGGGTTTCTTGAAATCAATGCACCGATTCTCAAACCGCACATACTGAATCTTTTTGATTCAGAATCGATTATGATTGCATTTTCTTTGAGTTCGGGAAAATTCAGCACAGAAACAAATTCTTCGTCGGTATAAACATATTCGGCATAAACTTCATCTGAAATCAAATACAGATCGTGTTTCAACACCAGTTCTTTCAGTTTTTCAAGTTCTGCTTTTGAATACAGATATCCGGTTGGATTTCCCGGACTGTTAATCAGTATCGCCTTGGTTTTGTCTGTAATTTTATCTTCAAAAGTTTCAATCGGCGGCAATCCGAAATTGTCTTCAATCTTTGACTGGATCGGAACAATCTTCACACCGCTCTGTATCGCAAAACTGTTGTAATTTGCATAAAAAGGTTCCGGAATGATGATTTCATCGCCTGGATTGCAGATAATTCCAAAACAAAAAAGAAGCGCTTCTGATCCTCCGTTTGTGATAATCATATCTGAGGGTTCAAGTTCGAGTCCTCTGTTTTTGTAATAATCTGAAAGTGCAGTCCGATACTCGGCTGTCCCTTCCGAATGGGTGTATGAAAGCACCTTGAACGGTTCATTTTTGATTGCATCGAGTGCAGGTTGCGGCGAATCTATATCGGGCTGACCGATGTTCAGATGATATACTTTGATTCCTCTATTTTCTGCTTTATCCGAATACGGAGTCAGTTTCCTGATCGGAGAAGAAGGCATCAGGTCTCCCTTATAAGAAAGTTGTGGCATTAGTTATTCAATTTTTATAAAACGGTTGTAAAGATAAAGTTTTTGGTATTGTTTTTGTCCTAAAGATTGCGTAAATTTAATGAAACAAGTTTAACTAAAATCAATTATTATGGCAAAAGGAAATGGAGCTTTCAAATTAATGGCCGGTCTTCTTATCGGTGCGGCTGCAGGTGCTGCAGCAGGATTGCTTTTGGCTCCGCAATCAGGAAAAGAAACAAGAAAACAATTGAAAAAAGAAGCTGACAAGCTGAAAAAGGAATTGGAAAAACACACCGGTGACCTTACAGATCATGCAAAAAAAGTCAGGAAAGACCTGGAAGAAAAATTGGCAGAAGTCAAAAGTAAACTTCAGAAAGGTGCTGATGATCTGAAAAAGAAGGCGCATGAAATGAAAGATGAATTTGAAGAAAATGTTGGGGTCTAATCCTCAACATTTTCTTATTTTTGAATGAAATTCCCTTTTTATGTTTGAAGACTTAAAAGAATACATCAACAACCGAATCAGCTATGCAAAACTCGAGATTGTGGATTCTGTCAGCAATATGCTTTCGGCAGGAGTCTTTGGTGTTTTGATCGGCATGTTTCTGATGCTGGTTTTCTTTACCGCAAGTCTTGCATTCGGCTTTTTGCTGGGCAACTGGTTTGACAACATCGGAATGGGATTTCTTGTACTTGTTGTCGGTTACATCCTGCTGCTTGCAGTACTGATGGTTTTCAGAAAAAAGATCATGTTGTTTATAACCGACAAGGCGGTTGAAGCCGCAATGGATGCAATCGATAATTCAGGTGAAGAATTTGAGGAAGATGAAGACTAAACATATAGACAATTTGGCCGATTTGAGACAGGCCAAAAGAGAACTGAAAATGAAAATGGCTTTGGCAGATCAGCGCGCCAAAGAAGGTTTTCTCTATACAACAGCCAACCGGCTTTTCGGTTCGATTGAAAAAAATTCTGCGATTCAGAATTCTGCATTGGGTCAAAATGTGAATTCTTCGTTGAATTTCTTATCAGATAAGGCAACCGAGAAATTTAATCTCGGAAAAACAGCCCGCTCACTGCTTTCAATCGCAATTTTGGTCGCAGCGCCCATTATTGCAAAAAAGATTCAGGATTTTACAGACAATCAAAGCTGAATCAACAACCCAACTTTTTATTACATTTTTTGATTCCTGACAAAAATCGGAGTTCCAAGTCGAATTTCTGACTTAACTTTGCACTCAAATTTTCAGAAAATGTTCAGAACACACAGTTGCGGCGAATTAAACATCAGTCATCTCAATCAGAAAGTTACACTCAGCGGATGGGTTTCGGTCATTCGTGACAAAGGTTTTATGATCTGGATCGATTTGCGTGACCGTTACGGCATCACCCAATTGATTCTTGACGAACAGAGAACCGACAAATCACTGATGGAGAAAGCATCAAAACTGGGTCGTGAATTTGTGATTCAGGCAACCGGAACTGTGATTGAAAGAGAATCAAAAAATCCGAATATTCCGACCGGTGAAATCGAAATTCTGGTGGAAGCAATCGAAATTCTGAACGAATCAAAAGTTCCTCCATTCACCATCGAAGACAAAACAGACGGCGGTGAAGAGTTGAGAATGCAGTACCGTTATCTCGATATCAGAAGAAATCCGGTCAAAGAAAAACTGATTTTCAGACACAAAATCGCACAGGAAGTCAGAAAATATCTGTCTGACAAAGATTTTTTGGAAGTTGAAACTCCGGTGCTGATCAAATCTACTCCTGAAGGCGCAAGAGACTTTGTGGTTCCTTCCAGAATGAATCCGGGTGAATTTTATGCATTGCCGCAATCACCGCAGACTTTTAAACAGCTGCTGATGGTGGCAGGTCTGGACAAATATTTTCAGATTGTAAAATGTTTCAGAGACGAAGATTTGAGAGCGGACAGACAACCTGAATTTACTCAGATCGACTGTGAAATGACTTTTGTTGAACAGGAAGACATTCTCAATATTTTTGAAGGTCTGTTGAGGCATCTGCTGAAAACGGTTCACAATATTGAAGTTGACAAATTTCCGAGAATGACTTATGCTGAAGCAATGAAGAAATACGGAAATGACAAACCCGATATCCGTTTCGGGATGGAATTTCACGAACTCAACGATCTGGCAAAAGGAAAAGGATTTGAAGTTTTTGACAAAGAAGAACTGGTGGTCGGGATTTCTGCTCCGACATTAAATTCATATACAAGAAAAGACATCGATCGACTGCTCGAATGGATTCAGCGACCGCAAATCGGAGCGAGAGGTTTTGTCTGGGTCAGAGTAAATGAAGACGGAAGTTTTAAATCTTCTGCCGATAAATTTTATTCTCAGGAAGATCTGAAAGCTTTTGCGGACCGAATGAATGCCCAGAAAAATGATTTGATGCTCATTATGGCAGGCAATGCAAATGATGTCAGAAAACAGCTGAGTGCTTTGAGAATGGAATTGGCTGAAAGACTCGAACTGAGAAAGCCGGATGAGTTTGCACCGCTTTGGGTGGTGGATTTTCCGCTTTTGGAATGGGATGAAGACGAAAAAAGATGGTTCGCAATGCACCATCCGTTTACTTCGCCAAAACCGGAAGACATTTCAAAACTGAAAACCAATCCGGGTGAAGTCAGAGCAAATGCTTATGATATGGTGCTGAACGGAAATGAAATCGGCGGCGGATCAATCAGAATTCATGATCAGAAACTTCAGTCACAAATGTTTGAACTGCTTGGATTTACAAAAGAACAGGCACAGGAACAGTTTGGTTTTCTGATGAATGCTTTCCAGTACGGTGCACCTCCACATGGCGGACTTGCATTTGGTTTTGACCGTTTGGTTTCAATTCTTGACGGAAGCGAAACCATCAGAGATTATATTGCATTTCCGAAAAACAATTCCGGAAGAGATGTGATGATCGATGCGCCCTCGCCTATCGACAAATCTCAGCTGGATGAACTCAAAATCAGTTTGAAGAAGTAAAAAATTAAAATATTTGAATTTCTCAATCATCATAGCGGTTTATCAGCGAAAAGACGAGCTGACCGAGCTGTTGTCGAGTCTTGAAAAACAGGCCGACAAAGATTTTGAGGTGATTGTGGTCGATGACGGTTCTCCTGTTTCATTGGAGAATATTGTAATTCAATTCAAATCGAAATTAAAAATCAGTTATTTCTTTAAAGAAAATTCAGGTCCGGCAAAATCAAGAAATTTCGGGATGGAAAAAGCAGCCGGAGATTATTTTATTTTTTTGGATTCAGATACGATCGTGCCTGAAAATTATATCAAAATCGTTCGTAATTCACTGACCAAAAATTACACAGATGCTTATGGCGGACCGGATGCAGCGGGCAAAAGTTTTACACCGCTGCAAAAAGCGATTTCTTTTTCGTTGACTTCATTTCTGACCACCGGCGGAATTCGCGGCGGCAAAAAACAGGTGGGCAAATTTCAGCCGAGGAGTTTCAATATGGGTATTTCAAAAAAAGCTTTTGAAAAAACCGGCGGATTCGGGAATTTGAGAATTGGTGAAGATCCGGATTTGAGTATGACTTTGTGGGAAAACGGTTTTGAAACACAGCTGATCAGCGAAGCCTTTGTTTATCACAAAAGAAGGACTTCGATCAAAAAATTTGCGCATCAGGTTTATCAGTTTGGCGTGGCAAGACCGATTCTGAATCAAAGACATCCGAAATACAAAAAAATCACATTTTGGTTTCCGACGGTTTTCAGTTTGGGATTGATTTTCGCTGTGATTTTGCTTTTTCAAATGCAACATACAAAAGTCTGGATGTATATTCCATTCCTGGTTTACACTATTTATTTTTCACTTCTTTTTTGGTATTCGCTGATGAAAACCAACAGTATGATTGCAGCCAGAATGACACCTTATATTGTCATTGTTCAGTTTGCTGCCTATGGTTACGGCTTTCTGAAATCATGGATCTTATTGAATATTTTCAGATTAAAACCCGAAAAAGCGTTTCCCGGACATTTTTCAAATTAAGTTTTTTCAGCAAATAAATTTTGTTTCGTATATTTAAAACTTAAATATTTTTAATATTGATTTTTACGTTATCTAAAAATTTTATTAGATGAAAGAAGTAATTACTTTATTTTTATTATTAATATCTGGTTATTCTTTTTCGCAAGAACAAGATTTATATCAAGTTAAATTCGTCAGGTATTTTGATGTTGATCTCGATAAATTTTATGAGTATAATTCAAATTCGTCTAATAGGGAAGTCATAGATAAAAATCTTGAAATACTTACTCGAATTGCTGAATTCACATTAATTTGCAATGATAAGGAGTCGATTTATAATGAAGATGAGAAATTAAACAATTCTCAGATAAACAAAAACGAGTTTAAAGATCCGAATGGTAATCAGGTTGTTTTTTACGACTACTCCGGATTGATTCTCTACAGGAATTTAGAAAAGAAAATTTCACTATTTCCAAGCCAGTCAAAAACAATGATTCAAGATTCTTTGCAACAAATTGGTTGGAATACTAATTACAGCGAAGAAAAAGAAATTTTAGGCTTTAAGGTAAAAAAGGCAACTGCAAAAGGACTTGAACCCGATACTGAGATGACTGCCTGGTACACAACTGAAATTCCATATTCTCAGGGACCCTATCTCTATTGGGGATTACCGGGTTTGATATTAAAAATTGATATCCAGATAAATACAAACCAAGGAATGGCATATTACATCAATTCATATCATTTTGAGGCTAAGAGTATTGAAAAATTAACAAAAAATAATGATTTGCTGCCAAAATTCAAAAAAATCATTTCAAGAGACGAATACAATAAATCAATCGAAGAATTTGAAAAGAAGCAAAAAGATTACAGCAATCAGGAAGTCGACAAAGATTAAATTGTCTTTATAAATTTAAGGTGTTCCTCATCAGTTTGTTTTTCAGAGCTTTTTTTATAAATTTGTCTAATATGTATGATAAGTCTTTACTTTCTGTAATGCATCGTGCAATGTGGTCTGAATGATTTTTATCAATATTCGGATTATCAATACATTGCAATAAAAACATCAAACAATTTCAATAACAAAAAAACACAAATAATTATGTCAGAAGGATTAAAAAGCGTTGAATTCGGTCTTGAAAAAATATTTGAAGGCGCTCAGGATTTCTTACCCATTCTGGGAACCGATTATGTTGAATTCTACGTCGGAAACGCAAAACAGGCAGCTCACTATTACAAAACCGCATTTGGCTTTCAGTCGGATGCCTATGCCGGACTGGAAACAGGTTTGAAAGACCGCGCTTCGTACGTGGTAAAGCAGGACAAGATCAGACTGGTTTTGACCACTGCGTTGAATTCGGATTCGCCCATCGGTGAGCATGTAAAAAAACATGGTGACGGTGTCAAAGTGATTGCGCTTTGGGTTGAAGATGCACGCAAATCTTTTGAGGAAACCACCAAAAGAGGCGCAAAAGTTTATATGGAACCAACCGTTACATCGGATGAATTCGGTGAAATGGTTCAATCCGGAATTTACGGATACGGCGAAACCGTTTTTGTATTTACCGAAAGAAAAAACTACAACGGAATATTTATGCCCGGTTATGTAAAATGGGAATCTGATTACAATCCTGAACCTGTCGGTCTGAAATACATTGACCACATGGTTGGAAATGTAGGCTGGAATCAGATGAATGTCTGGGTAAAATGGTTTGAAGACGTTATGGGATTTGTCAATTTCCTTTCGTTTGACGACACCCAGATTCATACCGAATATTCTGCATTGATGTCAAAAGTGATGGCAAACGGAAACGGAAGAATCAAATTCCCGATCAACGAGCCTGCCGAAGGAAACAAACGTTCTCAAATCGAAGAATATCTTGATTTCTACGAAGGTGAAGGCGTTCAGCATCTGGCTGTTTCAACGGATGACATCATCAAAACGGTGACGGAAATGAAAAAGAGAGGTGTAGAATTCCTTTCTCAGCCGCCACAGGCATATTATGACGAAGTTCCTCATCGTTTGGGCAAACATCTTTCTCATTTCAAAGAAGACATCAAAGAGCTTCACAAACTGGGAATCATGATTGATGCGGACGAAGACGGTTATCTGCTTCAGATTTTCACCAAACCGGTTGAGGACCGTCCTACCCTGTTCTATGAAATCATTCAGAGAATGGGAGCAAAAGGTTTTGGTGCCGGCAACTTTAAAGCGCTGTTTGAATCAATCGAAAGAGAACAGGAAAAAAGAGGAACACTCTGATGATTTGAAACATCATCGGTCAAATAAAAAAACCGCCGTTTTCAAATTGAAAACGGCGGTTTTCTGTTTTTATTCAAATCAGGATTTATTCCAATTCATAAATTCCGTGTTTGATGGCAAAAAGCACCAAACCGATTCTGTTTTTTGCATTGAGCTTTGTAAAAACCGAATCTCTGTAATTGTCAACCGTCTTTGGACTCAGATTCATTTTGTCTGCAATTTCCTTGTAGGTCAGATCTGAGCAAGCCAGTTTGATAAACTCGATTTCTCTTTCCTTTAATTCTTCGACTTCATCTTTGTGCTTCAGACTTCCAATCAGTGCATCGGTGACATTCTGGGTATGAAAAAAACCTTCTTTCAGCGCACCGGTCAGTGCCTGATACAGCAGTTCCTTGCGAATATCTTTGCTCAAATATCCTTTTGCACCTGCCTTCAGCATTTGAATGATCGTCCTTTCTTCGGTTTCTACTGACAGCGCAAGTACCAGTATTCTCGGATATTCTTTTGTAATGATTCTTGTGGCTTCGATTCCGTCCATCACCGGCATTCGTACATCCATCAGTATGATTTCGGGATTTATCCTTTTTTCTTTCAGTGCATCAACAGCTTCCTGTCCGTTTTTAAAAATTCCGTCGGTTTCAAAATCATCAAAACCGTCCACCAGATTTCCGATTGCCTGTGACAGCAGCGTATGATCATCCACTATGGTTACTTTATGTTTCATTTAATATTCTTTTTAATTGTTAATTCGGTTCCTTTCCCCAACTGAGAGTCAATTTTTAATTTTGCATCAATCAGCTTTGCTCTGTTCTTCATATTTTTCAGTCCGATTCCGTTATAAAAGCCTTTTTGGTCAAAACCGATTCCGTTGTCGCGGCATTTGATATAGAGACTGTCAGATCCGTATAAAAACTCCAAATTCATTTCAGTCGCTCTCGAATGTTTGAATGTATTTGAGAAAAACTCCTGAAGAATCCTAAAAATAATGATTTCCTGATTATTTGGAATTTCAAGCACATCTCCTTTGACCTGAAAATCAATTTTCATGAATTTCATCCTTTTGAAACGGCTCATTTCATTGTTAACCGATTCGATCAGACCCATTTTTCTGATGCTCTCCGGATTGATCGATCTGGACAGCGCCCTGACTTCATTCAGCGCATTTCCGATGATTTCAACCGATTCATTGATTTTCTCTGAATCGTTTTCCGAATTTTGCAGATACACTTTTGCCAGCGTAATCAGCTGACCGATGTTGTCATGCAGTTCCCAACTGATATTCCTTAATGTTTCTTCTCTGATCTCAACCTGAGACTCAGCCAGTTCTTTTTCAAACTGTCTTTTCACTTCTGCCTGTTCTCTCAAAAGTTTGTTTTTTCGTTTGTTAAATACAAGAAATAGAATCACCATCGAAATCGGCACGAGTACCATGACTCCGAAAATAACAAATAATATTTCCTCATTTTGAAGTAACATAGAATCCTCTGATATAACATCCGTACAAAATCAAATTTAAAATATTAATTGAAATCGCATATACTCGGCCGATTCCCATGTCCAATCCGGTTATCAGCAGCAACGGCGTAAATCCGATATAAAAAGTAAGCAGACCAAGGATAAACCAAAATTCGGGGATTTTCCAATAATGAATCACTCTGTCTTCATTCAAAAGTCTTGAAAAATATACCACCGAAAATGATAAAATAATGATTGCCTGAGATATCAGACCAACTTTAAACAGCTGTTTTACTTCCTGACCCAGTAATAAGTCGTAAAGAGTAGCGCTCAAAAAGATTACAAGCACAATCCATTTCCAATATTTTAATTTCAGAATTTTATCAAACCAATACAGATAAGCCAAAAATGAAATGACCGAATAAACATTATAGAACTCTCTTGGACTGATTTTCACACCCAAATTCAAAAACACCGTTATCAATAATTCGTTTAGCGCAGTATATACCAATAACGGAAGAAAAATCCACAAGGGTGTATTTTTATAATTTTTCCAATAAACAATTGCCGCTATACAGGCAAGCAGCTGAATTAAAATTATCAAAAAAGATCTTGATAACAGAAACGTCAAATCCATACTATTCTATTCTCTCACATTCTTCTCTTTTTACGGTGTTCCCGTATCAGAGTTTACTGAATCAGGTATGTCGCCCCAACCAAAATCCAGTCTTTCAACGCCTGTTATGTTTTCGTTTGTAAATGATGTTGGTGAACTCACTCTGCAGGTTGGCACAAAAAACACGGCTTGTCTTGGAGCTACCAGTCCGTCCTGCCCCAATTTTTCTTCAGCACCGAGATATATTCTGACACCAAGCCCTGTATGGCCTTTGGTTGCAGCATAATCTTCGATATGCTTGATGTAATTTTTCAGATTTGCGAGATCAAACCAAAACGATCTCATTGCTCCGCTGTATCCCGGAATCTTTTTAGCCATCGCAAGATTGGCGGTTGGATAAAATTCCTGTTTGTAGAGATCTTCCATCTCTTTTCCTTTTGATACCGTAATCATTCCGGTAGGTAGAATACTGTCTTCCATATTTTAATAATTTGTGTTTTGCAAAGATAACCTCGTTTCAATATCGGTCGAGGGGAAAATCCCCCTTTTTTTCGGGGTGATTATTCAGTAAATTTAATCAAATTTATAAACTGAGCCGCTTTTTAGCTCATTTATCACAAAAATACTGTAAGTACTTCCGATGCTGGGAATCGATGTGAGTTTAGAAACAATGAAATCCCGGTATTCATCCATATCCCTGAAAGTCATCTTTAAAATATAATCAGAATCGCCGCTTACATGATAGCATTCGTGGACTTCGTCAAAACCGGTAATCTGAGATTCAAAATCCGCAATGTTCTGTTTTGAATGTCTTTCAAGTTTCACATGTGTAAAAACCATCAGTTCCCGACCGAGCAGTCTGCGGTCAACAACTGCGGTATAACCTTTGATTATTCCCGATTTCTCAAGTTTTTTAATTCTTTCAAAAACAGCGGTCGATGAAAGATTCAATTCAAGCGACAACTGTTTGTTGGTCATTTTTGAATCGGTCTGAAGCAGATTCAAAATCTTGAAATCATTTTTATCCAAATTCATTTCTGAAAACTATTAATCGTTTTGTAAATATATTTATTAAAATCAGAATAATTTTAAGTTAAAATTAAATTTAAAGAATAATTATCCAAATAATCATCAATTCATTGACTTTTATTAATTATTAGCTTTAATTCGCCAATTAAATTTATTAAAAATATGGAAAAGCACAATCCGGCAGACAAAATTCAGGATCTGCAGTATTTTGGAGAATTTGGAGGCGTAAACCCATCAATTTCAGACTCATCCACTTACACCTTTCTCTCTGCCAAAACCATGTTTGATACCTTTGAAGGAAATACAGACGGCTGTTATCTGTATTCAAGACACAGCTCACCGAGCAATCTGTATCTGGGTCAGGCATTGGCTGCACTCGAAAATACCGAAGCAGCAAATGTAACCGCTTCGGGTATGGGCGCCATCACTTCGGTGCTGCTGCAGCTTTGTCAGAGCGGTGACGAAATCGTATCGAGCAGAACCGTTTATGGCGGAACCTATGCTTTTATGAAGAATTTTCTGGTTAAACTGAACATAAAAACCCACTTTGTGGACACCACAGATTTGGACAAAGTTGAAAATGCGATTACTTCAAAAACCAAAGTTCTGTATTGTGAATCGTTGAGCAATCCGCTGCTTGAAGTTTCTGATATTGAAGGGCTTTCCAAAATTGCAAAGAGACACGGTCTCAAACTGGTCATTGACAACACTTTCTCGCCAATGGTAATCTCACCTTCAATTTTGGGTGCAGATGTTACCGTACACAGTCTTACAAAATTTATCAACGGAAGTAGTGACACCGTAGGCGGAGTGATCTGCGGAAGTCAGGACTTCATCGATCAGCTGAGAAGCGTCAACGACGGCGCTGTCATGCTGCTCGGTCCGACGATGGACAGTTTGAGGGCTGCAAGCATTATGAAGAATATGAGAACGCTTCATATCCGAATGAAAAAGCACAGCGAGAACACCATGTTTTTGGCAAAGGCTTTTGAAAAAGACGGACTGAAAGTGATTTATCCGGGACTGGAAAGTCATCCGCATCATGAGCTGATCAAAAAAATCCACAATCCTGAATACGGTTTTGGCGGAATGATGGCGCTCGATGCAGGAACACTTGAAAAAGCAAATGAACTGATGGAATTGATGCAGACCGAAAATCTCGGTTATCTGGCGGTCAGTCTCGGTTTCTACAAAACACTGTTCAGCGCACCCGGCACTTCGACTTCGAGCGAAATTCCAATCGAAGAACAAAAAGAAATGGGCCTTTCAGAAGGTCTGATCAGATTTTCAATCGGTTTGGACGACAATATTGAAAGAACCTATATGAAAATGAAGGATTGCATGAAAAAATTGGGGATTCTGTAATTCCAAAATAAATCAGACAAATCATTTCCAAATTATATAAAACTGCTTATTTTTGCAGCCACAAACCCAAAGAGGAAGGATTTGTCTGATTGCAGCCTCATTAAAAAATTGCTAAAACAGGATACTTCAAACAATCATTCCTCTCAATTTAAAAATTTTAATTATGCCTTATTTATTTACTTCAGAATCTGTTTCTGAAGGACATCCGGACAAAGTAGCAGACCAGATTTCTGATGCGCTTGTCGATAATTTTCTTGCTGCAGACCCCGAATCAAAGGTTGCATGCGAGACACTGGTGACCACCGGCCAGGTAGTTTTGGCGGGTGAAGTCAAATCAAAAGCATATTTGGACGTACAGCATATAGCCAGAGAAGTCATTAACAATATCGGTTACAACAAAAGCGAGTATATGTTTGACGGCAATTCCTGCGGTGTGTTTTCTGCCATCCACGAACAGTCACCCGACATCAACCAGGGAGTTGATAAAGTTTCAAACAGTGACGATTTTGAAGCAAGAGCAGAATCACAGGGAGCCGGAGATCAGGGAATGATGTTCGGTTACGCAACCAATGAAACCGACAATTATATGCCGCTTGCATTGGATCTCGCTCATTCGATCCTGAAAGAATTGTCTCTGATCAGAAAGGAAAAATTGAAGATGACCTATCTGAGACCCGATGCAAAATCTCAGGTGACCATCGAATATTCGGATGACAACAAACCGCTCCGAATCGTCAGCATAGTGGTTTCGACCCAGCACGATGATTTTGCAAGTGATGAAGCCATGCAGGCAAGAATCGAAGAAGATGTAAAGAAGATTCTGATTCCAAGAGTTTTTCAAAAACAAAAGTTGGCGATTCAGGAACTTTTCAATGACAAAATCGAATACCATGTCAATCCGACCGGAAAATTTGTAATCGGCGGACCTCACGGTGATACCGGACTGACCGGAAGAAAGATCATCGTTGATACTTATGGCGGAAAAGGTGCTCACGGCGGCGGTGCTTTCAGTGGGAAAGATCCGTCAAAAGTTGACAGAAGCGGTGCTTATGCAGCAAGACATATTGCAAAAAATATGGTGGCAGCCGGTGTGGCAGACGAAATTCTGATTCAGGTTTCTTATGCAATTGGTGTAACAAAACCGATCGGTGTGTATGTGAACACCTACAACAGTTCGAAAGTCAATCTCACCGACGGCCAAATTGCAGAAAAAGTCAGTAAACTGTTTGACCTGAGACCTTATGCAATCGAACAGCATCTGAAACTGAGAAATCCGATTTATCAGGAAACCGCATCTTACGGACACATGGGAAGAGAATCTTATGTGGCGGACAAAACTTTCAACAAAGGAACCAAGGATGAAATTACAATTCAGAATCTTGAATTTTTTACCTGGGAAAAACTTGATGCAGTCGATAAAATCAAACAGGAATTCGGTCTTTGATCTGACCGAATGTTAAAAATCATATAAAACCGGCTCTTTTACAGTCGGTTTTTTTGTTTTTCTAAAGTCCGTACGTTTAATTTTTTCGAAATTTGCAGTACAAAAATCTGCACTTTGTTTAAACTGAATTTTTCAATTTTGTTTATCTGCCTTTTCGGGCTCGCTTTTGGACAAATCATCACACCGACCAAAGAATTAAATGTCTGCGATCACGACGGTGACGGTTTTGTCAGCATTCCGTTCAGTCAGCTTCAGAATTATGCTTTGGATGTATTGTCCGAATTCAATGAATCACCCGAAATTTATGTAACCAAAGCACACAGAGGGATTGAAAAAATCACTCAGCTGTACGACAATCCGCAGGTGGTGCCGGTTTGCGGCGATACCGACGGAGAAGGCGGATATTACGACATCGCATTCAACAGTCAGAAAGATCTGTATATCACCCGAAAAAATGGTATGCTTCAAAAAGTGGATCCGGTCAGCTGCAATTATCAAACTTTGGGTCAGATCCATTCCAACGGACAGACTGTGCTTGCGCTTTCATTTGACCATCTCGACCATTTGTACGAAGGCGGCTGGACAAGCAAAGTTTACAGATCAGATCCGGACGACATCACCAATTTTTATTTGTGGCATGACTTCGGAATCGGAAATGCAAGCGGTGATTTTGTACAAATCGGCAACTTTCTATACGTCGCCTGGACGATGCCCGACGGAAAAGACCATTTACTCAAAGTTACGCTTGGTGCAGACAATGTGTATGTGAGCCATCAGGATATGGGAAAAATCGAAACCGGAACTTTTGGACTGGCGGCAGAATACGGAAGACTGTACGGGAATACGGTTGATTTTCTTTATGAAATCAATCTTGAAACTATGGAAAGAACGGTCATCAAAGAAAGACCGGCGGGCAGCAATGCAAACCAGTGGTGGGGCGCTGCGGGTTTTCACGAAGGACTCAATATCCAGATCAGTTATCACGGAAGTCAGGCAGATGCTGCGAGCGGCAACAATCCGTTGAGCGATCCTTTCACCAATCCGATTGCGTTTCAGGATGCTTATGTTTATATTCGGGTACACGAATCCACTCAGAATATCACCTACATCATTCCGGTTCACATCATCATCAGTGTTGCGCCGGATGCTGCCAACAGCAGTCTGACCGAATGCAGGGATGCAGAAACCGGTTTGGCTGAATTCAATTTGGACGATGCAAAAAATTCAATCAATCCAAATCCAAATGTAAATATCAAATTTTACAACAGTCAGCAGGATATGCAGAACAATCAGAATCCGCTTTCGGCTGTTATTTCAATTTCTGAAAACAAAACGGTTTATGTCCGTGTGGACGACGGAACTCAGGACTGTTATGGGACTTCAATTCTCAATCTGAAAATTCCTGAAGCTGATGTGGATTATGAAGATTATGTCGCATTTTGCAAAGGAACCGCTGTGGTTTTGAGCATTCCCGATGAATTTACAAGCTATCACTGGAACGGTCTTCAGGGCGAAGATCTCAATCAGCCGCTGGACGGATATGAAGTTTCTGTCAGTCAGCCGGGTGAATATTCGGTGACCGTAACCGATCTGAACGGATGTACATTTATACTTCCGTTTGAAGTGGTCAACGGCGGTGAACCCGTGATTACCAATGTGGTGATCAATTCTGATCAGTCGGTGACGGTTCAGGTTTCGCCGGCAGGAAATTACGAATATTCGCTGGACGGAATTTTCTGGCAGAGCTCGCCTGTTTTCTATGGTTTAACGCCCAATGACTTTGAAGTGCATGTCAGGGATTTGGTCGGATGTTATGCAGAGAAATACAATTTCACTTATTTTATAATTCCTAATTTTATAACGCCAAACGGTGACGGATTCAATGACGATTGGAAAATCAGAGGAATGAGCCAGTTTCCGGATGCCCGAATCAAAATTTTTGACCGTTACGGAAAAATGTTTGTAGATCGGAAAATCAATTCGGCAGAAGTTATTTGGGACGGACGGTATATGGGCAGTCCGGTACAGTCGGGAACTTACTGGTACATCCTGACTTTGGATGAAAATCAGAAAATTTCAGGACATATCAATGTCAGAAACAATTAAAAAAACAGATATGAAAAAATTACTCATCTTACTCGGACTGACCGGATTTGCATTTACCGGCTGTGAAGAAATGCAGCAGATTGCAAGTCAGATTCCAACCGGAACCGGCGAAGGCATCGGCGGAGTTTCAGGTTTTCAAATTTCACAGGGATTGAAACAGGCACTTGAAATCGGAGTAGAAGACGGCGTGAAAACACTGGGCAAAAAAGACGGATTCTTTAAAAACAGCATGACCAAAATTCTGTTGCCCGAAGAACTTCAGACAGTGGACAGGACGTTGAGAAGCATCGGATTGGGCAGTCTGGCCGATGAAGGTCTGAAACTGCTGAACCGTGCGGCAGAGGATGCGGTGACAGAAGCTGCACCGATCTTTAAAAATGCGATTATGGGAATGACTTTTAATGATGCAAAAGGAATACTGCTCGGCAACAACAATGCTGCGACAACCTATCTCGAAAACAAAACTTCAACTCAGCTTTTTACAGCTTTTCAGCCAAAGGTGAAAAATTCTTTGGGCAAAGTCGGTGCAGATGATATCTGGGCGCAGATCATTACCCAATACAATAATTTTACAGGAAAATCAGTAACCACAGATTTGAACGCTTATGTCACCCAACAGGCGATCAACGGCGTTTTCAAAATGGTTGCTCAAAAAGAAGAAGGAATCAGAAACAATATCGGTTTGAGAACCACACCGCTGCTGAAAGAAGTTTTTGGCTTACAGGACAAGAAATGATTTAAATATTATTAAGCCTTTGTGCTTTTAGATTTTATGAAAAATAAAACTGAGAAACCCCGACGGATTTCTCAGTTTTTATATTTAATTAGTTTAATATTTTAATTTGATTATTTATTTCCTTTTTTATAATCTGACAAAAATTTCTCAAGTCCAATATCGGTCAGCGGATGTTTGATCAGTCCCATGATTGAAGAAAGCGGTGATGTTATCACGTCAGCACCGATTTTTGCGCAATTGATGATGTGCATCGGATGTCTGATTGATGCCGCCAGTATGTTGGTGTCGAACAGATAATTGTCATAAATGATTCTGATTTCTTCAATCAGATTCAGACCGTCGGTCGATATGTCGTCCAATCTTCCCAAAAACGGTGAAACATATTTGGCTCCTGCTTTGGCTGCAATCAGCGCCTGACCGGCAGAAAATACCAGCGTCACATTGGTTTTGATTCCGTTTGAAGAAAAATATTTACATGCCTTCACACCGTCTTTTGTCATCGGGATTTTGACCGTAATCTTATCATCGAGTTTTGCCAGCTCCTTACCCTCTTTGACCATTCCGTCAAAATCGGTCGAAATCACTTCTGCGCTGACATCTCCGTCAACGATTTTACAGATTTCAAGATAATGATTCAGTATATTTTTCTTTCCGGTGATTCCTTCTTTCGCCATCAGCGAAGGATTTGTGGTCACACCGTCGAGTACGCCCAGATCGTGTGCTTCTTTGATTTCGTTCAGATTTGCGGTGTCAATAAAAAATTTCATAACTGTATTTTTTGGATGCGTAAAATTACGCTGAAAGTTGGTGATTCAAAAATTATCAGGCAGCCATTTTGAAAACAAAAATTCTTTCGACAATTCGGAAATTCAAACCGCATATTTTTATGTATTTTTGAATTCTAAACCATAGATTATGAAAAATCTGATTTTACTCGCGTTTCTGCTGTCATTCAGCTTCGGACATTCACAAAGACTGAATGATTACAAATACATCAAAGTACCCGATTCTTTTTCGAGTTTCAATGAAAACCAGTATCAGCTGAATTATTATCTGAAACAGCTTTTGAATAAAAACGGTTATACCGTGCTGAACGAGATATCCGCCAGCTGGCCTGAAGAAGCAAAAAACAATTATTGTCTGGTGCTGAATGCAGATGTGGTCAAACTCAATAAATTTCTTAAAAATGCTTTGGAACTGAAATTTACTGACTGCAAAGGAAATGTGGTTGGCAGTTATGAAGGCGTTTCAAAAATCAAAGAATACGACAAAGGTTATCAGGAAGCAATGCGTTTTGCAGTCAGACAGGCAGGCGAATACAATCCGTCTCAAATGGCAGCATTGATCGGAAAAGATACCGGCGGAAATCAGAAAACAGAAGAAATAAAAAATCAGCCGCCAAGTGAAGCTGTGGTCGTTGCAGTTGATCCGCCGATGGACTTCACACCGGATATGGGAATTGAATTCAAAAACAGCAATCGTTCGGTTTATCTGGTCGAAATGAAAAACAATTCTTTTCTGCTGATTGACAAAGCGACTTCAACAATGATCGGTCAGCTCAAACCATCATCAAGAGCGGGTGTTTATCAGGTGACAGTACTTGGTCCGAAAGAAAAATACACCACCACCGGATTTTATGACGGAAGCAGTCTGGCAATAGATTTCATCGAAAACGGAAAATCAAAAACCGAGGAATTCAGCAAAGTAAATTAACCTATCCCAATCATTATTATGAAATTAATCACTACAGCCGCTGTTTTCACATTCTGTACATTTGTACTGTTAAACGCTCAGCAGATGGAAGCACCACGCGCAAAAAAAATTGAGAAAAAACTGATCAAAGACGGCGACGTCAGAATCGATGAATATTTTTGGCTCAATCAAAGAGAAGATCATAATGTCATTGATTATCTGAATGCCGAAAATCAATATACAGACGAAATGATGAAAGATACAGAACTGCTTCAGCAAAAACTGTATCAGGAAATCAAATCAAAAATCAAGGAAGACGACGAATCGGTTCCATTCAAATACAATGGCTACTGGTACATCAGCCGTTATGAAACCGGAGGTGAATATCCGATTCATACTCGGAAAAAAGAAAATCTGAATGCACAGGAAGAAGTGATGTTCAATGTCAACGAAATGGCAAAAGGACACAGTTTCTACAATCTGGCAGGCGTGAACATCAGCGAAAACAATCAGCTGGCTGCTTTTGGCGTCGATACCGTCAGCAGAAGAATTTATACCATCCGAATCAAAGACCTGAATACCGGAAAACTGCTTTCGGACAAACTTGAAAATACAACCGGCGGTTCGGTTTGGGCAGCCGACAACAAAACGCTTTTCTATACCCGAAAAGACGAAACATTGAGAGCTTTCCAAATCTGGAAACACAAACTGGGAACCGATCAGAGCAAGGACCAATTGGTATTTGAAGAAAAAGACGACACTTTTGACACCTTTGTTTTTAAAACCAAATCCAGAAAATATATTGTCATCGGCAGCAGCAGTACGGTTTCTGACGAATATCGTTTTACCGCGGCAGATCATCCTGATGATGAATTTAAAATCATTCAGCCCAGAGAAAGAAATCTGGAATACAGCATAGAACATTACGGAAATGATTTCTACATACTGACCAACAAGGACAAGGCGACCAATTTCAAACTGATGAAAACACCGGTTGACAAAACCGAAAAAAACAATTGGACAGATGTGATCGCTCACCGGCCGGAAGTGTTTATTGAAAATTTTGAAATTTTCAATGATTATCTGGCTTTGGAAGAAAGATTTGAAGGACTGACCCGAATCAATATCAGAAGCTGGGACGGAAAAACAGATTATTTTCTTCCGTTCAAAGAAGAGGTTTATACAGCAGGAATCGGTCGGAATCCCGAATTTGACACAGATATACTGAGAATCGGTTATACTTCGATGACTACGCCGAGTTCGGTGATCGACTTCAATATGAAGAACAAAACTTCTGAAGTCAAAAAAGTACAGCCGGTTTTGGGCAATTTCAACAAAGACGATTATGAAACCAAACGAATTTGGGTGACTGCACGTGACGGTGTGAAAGTTCCGGTTTCGATTGTTTACAGAAAAGATTTGAAAATCGGCCCGGATACGCCATTGCTTCAATACGGTTACGGTTCATACGGAATCAATATGGATGTTTATTTCAGCATTCCGAGACTCAGTCTGCTCGACAGAGGATTTATTTATGCGATCGCACATATCCGAGGCGGTCAGGAATTGGGCAGACCCTGGTATGAAGACGGAAAACTGCTGAAAAAGAAAAATACTTTCAATGATTTTGTGGATATTTCAAGCTATCTGATCGAAAACAATTATACTTCGGCCAAACATCTGTATGCGATGGGCGGTTCTGCCGGCGGCCTGCTGATGGGTGCAGTGATGAATCAGGCGCCCGAACTGTACAACGGTATTGTGGCTCAGGTTCCTTTTGTGGATGTACTGACCACCATGCTCGACGACAGTATTCCGCTGACCACCGGCGAATATGACGAATGGGGAAATCCAAACGAAAAGGAATATTACGATTATATGAAATCTTATTCGCCTTATGATAATATCGAGAAAAAAGATTATCCCAATCTGCTGGTGACCACCGGCCTGCATGATTCACAGGTTCAGTACTGGGAACCTGCAAAATGGGTGGCAAAACTCAGAGACCTGAAAACAGATCATCATCTGCTGCTGCTCAAAACCAATATGGATGCGGGACACGGCGGTGCGTCGGGAAGATTTGAATCGCTCAAAGAAACTGCACTTGAATATTCATTTCTCTTTAAACTCGAAGGAATTAAAAATTAAAAATGAGAATTTTATTCTATATACTCAAAGTCTGGCTGCTGACAATGGTTTTTGCACCGATTGCCGCTTTTGCGATCGACGATCCGGGAAAGGATTACTGGTATGTGTATATCGTGGTGCTTTCGACCAGTCTGCTGCTTTCGATTCCGGCTGTGATTGCGATGGTTGCATTTTTGAATTTTGCACCTTTGGACTGGGGAATCCTCAAAGTCAAAATTGTTAATTCGTTGGTCGCAATTGCAGGCATATTTATCACATTCCGGCTGATGGACAAAACCTTTCTCGACTTTAGCGAAAGAATTGTTTTATGGCCGCTGTCGTATGCGCTGATCATGGTTTTGTTTATATTTATCTTCAAATTGAAAAGAGAAAATCCAATTGTCTGAATGCTGAAATCGGTTCACCATATCGCGATCATCTGCTCTGATTATGAAGTTTCAAAGAAATTTTATACAGAAGTGCTCGGTCTGGAAATCATTCGTGAAGTTTATCGAAAAGACAGACATTCAAACAAACTCGATTTGTCGCTCAACGGAAATTATATCATCGAACTTTTTTCTTTTCCAAATCCGCCCAAACGGCTGACCGAGCCTGAGGCATGCGGTTTGAGACATATCGCCTTTGAAGTGAATGATCTTGATGCAGAAATCGAAAGGATCAATTCACACAGTTACACAGTGGAACCGATACGGACAGACGAATACACCGGAAAGCGTTTTACATTTTTCAAAGACCCGGACGGTCTGCCGATTGAGTTATACGAAGAAGGAAATCACAGATACAAACGAAAATAAACACACAAATTTCAGCAGATGGCTTCAGGAATTTTTGCAGTTTTGGATGATATCGCAGCGCTGATGGACGATGTGTCGGTGGCTGCAAAAGTTGCCACCCAAAAGACAGCCGGCGTACTCGGCGACGATCTGGCGGTCAATGCAGAAAAAGCAAGCGGTTTTGTGGCTTCAAGAGAAATTCCGGTTTTGATTGCCATCACAAAAGGTTCGTTTGTAAACAAACTCATCATCATTCCGATTGTTCTTTTTTTGAATTTTATTTTTCCGGCTGCAATAAAAATCGTGCTGATTATCGGCGGATTTTATCTGGCTTATGAAGGAATCGAAAAGATTGTTCATTATCTGTTTCATTCAAAAAAAGACAAAAAAGAAGTCAAAACAGAAAAACAGGAAGACAATCCGGTTACCGAAAAACAAAAAATAAAGTCTGCGATCATCACCGATTTCATTTTATCGATCGAAATCGTCATCATTGCACTGAGCACTGTTCTGGACAAATCAATTTACATTCAGATCGGAACGGTCGCGGTGGTTTCCCTGGTCGCCACAGTGGGCGTGTATGGAATCGTTGCGCTGATTGTAAGAATGGATGATGCGGGTCACGGTCTGATCCGGATTTCAAAAAACAAAGGATTCCTTGCAGCAATCGGTCGCTCGCTTGTAAAACTGCTGCCTTATATCATCCGGCTGATGGGCGTTGTCGGCACGATTGCGCTGATTTTGGTCGCCGGCGGAATCTTTGTTCATCAGACCCATATTTTTGAAAATTTCCCAAAAGGTTTTCCGGTAATTGCAAAGGAAGCTTTGATCGGTCTGGTTGTGGGAATCATTTGTTTTCTGGTCATTGAAGCAATCAAAAAGGCGTTTGTCAGGAAGTCAGTTTAGACCCTGTTTAAATTTTATTGCGATTATTTTTATAGAAATTTTAAGAGTGGATTTTTTCGCCTCCATAGAGAATTTATACCTTTCACTTCGGAGCTCTTTTATTCATGGCCCTGCTGCTGTGTACGGTTTCACTTTCCGGACAGACCGGGACAAAGAACTATATCAAGGCCACAGAATATCTGGACGAGGCAGCCAGTGCCAATGAAGCCGTCATTACGGTTCAATACTTTGACGGTCTGGGGCGGCCCGAACAGACTGTTTCGATTAAGGCAACGCCCGACGGAAAAGACATCGTCACCAAAACAGAATACGACGGCTTCGGCAGACAGGCGAAGGATTATCTGCCGGTGCCTGCCAGTCAGTCTAATGGTAATTTTATCAATCCCGCCAATATTGCCGGAAATTATTACCAGACGAATTATACCCAAAGCGTATGGTATTCAGAAAAAACTTTCGAAAACTCACCGCTCAACCGCGTAATGGCTCAGGCTGCACCCGGCGATGTATGGGCAAAAGGCGGCGGACACGAAATTGAATTTGAATACAAAACAAATACAGCAGCCGATCAGGTTTGGATTTATTGGGTGAATACCGGCGGTAATATTCAAAAAGGAAGCTATCCTGTAACAGGCAATTACTACCCGCCAAATTCCCTCTACAAAACCATTACCACCGACGAGAACGGTCATAAAATCTATGAGTTCAGAGACAAACAGGGAAGAGTCATACTCAAAAGAAGTTTTGTGACCGAATACCCGCTAAGCGGAAGACCTGGTCCAAACCCTCCAACCGGAACCAACAAAAAAGCGGATACCTATTATGTGTATGATATCTACGGAAATCTGGCAGCGGTCATCCCGCCGCTGGCCTCCGAAAAAACAGACCCAAATGCAACAATCATTGCCAATCTTTGTTATATTTACAAATACGATGAACGCAACCGGCTGATCGAAAAGAAACTGCCCGGTAAAGAATGGGAATATATGGTGTACGACAAACAGGACAGACTGGCAGCCACTCAGGATGCCAATTTGCGAAGCCAAAACAAATGGCTGTTTACCAAATACGACAAATTTGGCAGGGTGGTCTATACCGGTATTTTTACAAGTTCCGATTCTCGGGCAACTTTACAGACTTCGGTTGATTCCTATGGAAGCAACAACGAAGAACGAAAAACCACGGTTCAGTTTACCCAGAACGGACTGCAGGTTTATTACTCCAAGAATGCTTTTCCGAAAGGTTTTTCGGATATACTCACAGTGAGCTACTATGACACCTACGACCCGCCGAAACCCGACCTGCAGGAACTGTTTGAACAAACACTGCTGATCGGTACCAACGGACAGCTCAAAGGACTGCCCGTCTCTTCTTTCGTTCGTGTGATCGGTACCACAAACTGGGAAAAAACTTATACCGCTTATGACAATCTACGCCGGCCTGTCGGTGCATACAAGCTGAACCATCTGGGCGGCTTTACACTCACCGAATCCAAGCTGAACTTCAAAGGCCTGCCGATAAAGACAAGCATCAAACACAAAAGAACGGATGCTGGCATACAGGTAACTACAGTAGAAAACTTCGACTATGACCAAATGCTTCGGCTGACCGATCATCATCATTCCATCAACGGTCAGACACCTCAGTTGATTGCCAAAAACGAATACGATCCCCTGGGCCGACTGATCACCAAAAAGGTGGGCGGCACCCAGAACGGCAGCGATCGCTGGCAGGAAGTAAATTACAAGTATAATATAAGAGGCTGGCTGACCGATATCAACGATGTGGGGCTTGTACTCTACGGCAAGGATGCCGAACCGCCGACTATGGGTGATGATCTGTTTGCATTCAAAATCAATTACAGTGATCTCGACGACGGCGGCAGTCAGTATGCAGACCCGCTCTACAACGGCAACATTGCACAGACCATCTGGAGAACCGGTGATGACAATGTGAAACGGGGTTATGTTTATAATTATGACGAGCTCAACCGGCTTTTGGAAGCACAGTTCTACAAAAGCGACAACAATCCCTTTACCGGTGCTTATACCGAGAATCTGGCTTATGATTTAAACGGAAATATCACAAGTTTGTTCAGAACCACGGGTGATGTCAATGGTGCATCTGTCGGAATGGATGATCTTGGATATTCTTATCAGGACGGCAACGGAAATTCCAATCGGCTTCTGAATGTAAGTGATGCGGTAAGCAGTGGTAACAGCATGGGCTTCGTGGATGGGAATACCAATCCTGTGCTGGATGATTATGAGTATGATGAGAACGGAAATATGGTGAGAGACAGAAACAAAGGAATCACCTCCATCACCTACAATCATCTGAACCTTCCCGAAAGAGTTGAATGGTCTGCCAATGAGTTTATCACTTATCAGTACAATGCCGCAGGGCAAAAAGTAACCAAAACGGTCAGGAGCAATGATTCCATCAAGGTGGTCAGGTATTTGGACGGCTTCCAGTATGCAGGAGATATACTGCAATTCTTCCCACACCCGGAAGGTTATGTAAAAGCCACACCCACCGGAAACATTACACCCGGCACTCCGCCTACAGCCTACGCATACAATTATGTATTCAACTATACCGACCACTTGGGAAACATAAGATTAAGCTACACCAAAGACCCTCAGCAGGGAACGCTTAAAATTTTGGAAGAAAACCATTATTATCCTTTTGGTTTGAAACATGAAGTATATGTAACCGGCAGCAAAAGAGACTTTATAGAAAATTCAAATGATCCGGGAGAAACAATCCTGACAAATGTGCTGAAAACTGATTATCAGTATAAGTATAACGGTAAAGAGTTTCAGGACGAGTTGGGGATGAACATTTATGATTATGGTGCAAGGAATTATGATCCGACGATTGGGAGGTGGAATGTCACAGACCCGATGGCTCCTAAATACTTTTCTCACAGTCCTTATACCTATGCACTCAATAATCCGGTATATTTTATTGACCCGGATGGAATGCAGGTAGGCCCGGGAGATGATATCTTTAATGAGGACGAGCCGATTGTTTTGGAAACAGCAGCTCTTAAGGCTAAAGCTCCGGAAAAGAAACAATCCTCCGGACATTACACCGCCGGATTTAATTTTTCTTTTCCTTCTTTCAATGCGAAAAGAGCTTTCTTTGGAAATCATGTAGATGGTGCATACAGAAATATGCTATCGCCTGAAAACATAGAAGGATACAGAAAAATGCAGCAGGCAAAGAGAGAAGGTGAATGGTTTGCAGTGGGAGTATTTGCAGTTGTATTGGCTCCTGAAGTAGCCTTGTATGGCTCGGTAATAGCTGAGACCAAATTTGGTTTATATGTTTTGAAAACAGCAGGAAAAATAGCGATTGATGCTACGGCTCAGTATGCAATAACCGGAGACGTGAACTGGGGTAATGCCGTAGCCGGGTCTGTTTTACCCGGGAAATGGGGAACTGCATTATCACCTGTATTGAGTGAAGGGTCGGATATAACGCAAAATTTTATACAAGATGATTATACATTTGAATCATTAAACCCTCAAAAATCCTTATTAAAAATAGGTGGAGGCTATTTAGGAAACTTATCCGGGGTGGGTACTCAGGCAGTAAGTTCAGACTGGAGTAGTAAGGTTGGAAGTTTTATCTTTTCAAATGGCATTCAATCTTTTCAAACACAAGGGAACTCTCAAATTATTGATTCACAGTTTAAATAATTAGATTATGCCTACTTTTAAAAATGTTATAATGGTTCTTGCAGGTATAATAGCATTACTTATATACATATATATATTAAAGGGCTATGCTCGCGAGAATCTTATGGAAATATCTGAAAACTCAAAATATACAATAGGAGAAATTACCCAACGAAGAAATGAGACAAGAAGCAATCATTATCGATACCATTATTTTTTAAAAAATAAAAAGTATAATAGAAGATTTTATTTTGGTGAGAAAGGAAAATATGCGCATTTACCCTTGGGAAAATATTTTGTAGTTTTTGACAGTTTAAGACCTAAGCACTCCGTGCTTTTGCCAATCCTTATTGTCCCGGACAGCATTACCGAAGCACCGCCGGAAGGATGGAAAGAATTGCCAATACCAGTGGATAAAGAAGAAATAAGGAAGTTTTTGGAAG
>JACFND010000089.1 GCA_019455045.1 Flavobacteriia bacterium | reverse complement strand
ACCGGCGGTCTGCTGCTGATTTTCTGTACACTGGCATCGCTTGTCATCACCAACAGCAGTCTGGGGGCCGGATACACCGGATTTTGGCAGATAGATTTTCAGGGTCACAGCATCGGTCATTGGATCAACGACGGACTGATGGCGATTTTCTTTCTGCTGATCGGTTTGGAGCTTGAACACGAGATTTTCAAAGGAGAACTTTCAAATTTCAGAAACTCGCTGCCTGCGCTGTTTGGTGCAATCGGCGGGATACTTCTTCCGGCCGCAATTTATATCGCATTCAATTACGACGGACCTTACAGTTCGGGTGCCGGCATACCGATGGCAACCGATATCGCTTTTGCATTGGCGGTACTTTCGCTTTTGGGCAATCGGGTTCCGCTGGCATTGAAGGTATTTTTAACCGCACTTGCAGTCATCGACGATTTGGGCGCGATACTGATCATTGCAATTTTTTATACCAAAACGCTCTATCTGACAAACCTGCTGATCGCAATTGGCATTTTTGCGGTGTTAATCGTCTTGAACCGGCTGAAAATCAAAAATCTGATTCCCTATCTGATCGGCGGTGTGGCGATGTGGTATTTTATGCTCAATTCGGGTGTTCATGCAACCATCACCGGCGTATTGCTCGCTTTTGCAATTCCTTTCGGCGACGGCGGAGAAAGTTCGAGTTCCTACAAACTTCAGCATTTCCTGCACATACCGGTCGCGTTTATCATCCTTCCGATCTTCGCACTTGCCAACACTGCAATCGTTTTGAACGGAGAGCTTTCCGAAATCATCTCTCAGCCCTACTCGATTGGTATTGCGGCAGGTCTGATCATCGGAAAACCATTGGGGATTTTTCTGCTCACTTTTATCGGCTGCAAAACCGGTTTGTTTAAACTGCCCGACGGAATCAGCTGGAGCCGAATCATCGGTGTCGGATTTTTGGCGGGAATCGGTTTCACAATGTCGGTTTTTATCACACTGCTCGCATTTGAAGACGGATTGGTCATCAACAATTCAAAACTGGTCATACTGATCAGTTCGCTGATAGCCGGAATTATCGGATTCTTGATTTTGAAAAAATCTTTGAGGAAGTCAGTTGAATAGAACTTAATTCGAAAAAATTTCTGACTGATTTGGAAAACAGTTTTGTGATTTATAATTTTCAGAATTATTCGTCAAAAAATTGGCTTCAAACCGAAAAACAAAATCAAAACGAAAATCTGCAGGCGTCAGTCTGATGCCTTTGTTTGTGATTGTTTGCATAATCGCAGCTGTTTTCACTGTCTTTATCGGTTATCGAATTGCAGTCAGTCCTCAGAAATTATTCACTGTCGGAATGCTTGCCTTGTTTGGCGGGCTGCTGTTTGAAAGCATCCGGGTTTCTGAAAATCCAAAAATGATCATTCCGATTTTTATCGGTGCTTATGTTTTTAGTCTGTTGATTTTTGTGCCCGGCAAAAATGATTATCCGTATAATCTGGAAGGACATCTGAAGGTTTGGCCTTATTCTTTTATGGCTTTTTATGCCATTGGTTTTGTCATATTTAATCAGGAAAAGGTCACCCAAAAACTCACCGAAGGAATCACATTGCTGCTTTCGGTTTCATTGATTTACTGGCTGATCGATCTGGGAATTGGACGTTTTCGAACCACCTTCGGATACCTACTGATGGGAATTGTATTTGTATTTTCTGCATTTTCAATTTTCAGCGCGCTTGGCAAAATGAAGCTCACAAAAACAAACCGGCTGATATTGAGCATTTGGAGCAGTGTGATCATACTGGTTTTTACAGTTGACAATCTGATCGGCGTTTTTGATGCCGACAAAACAGTTTCGCCACATCTTTCGGAACGGCTTTATCTGAGTCTTCAATATTTCTTTCTCGGTATATCGGCGATTTATATTCTTCAGAATTACTTTATGATCGCCATGCTTCTGCCCAGTAAAAACAGCAATTACAAAGAAGATTTGAGGGAAGCTGTCAGTGAACACATCAACAGATATTCAGATCGTCAGGTTTTGGTGGGTCATTCACTGTTTTGCATTGTTTATACCGCTGTGATTTACGGTTTGAATTATAAATTTGAAATCCTTCCGCGTCACACCATGATCTGGCTGGTGATTTTCAGTTTTCCGATTCTGATTGGTCTTTACGAAGCAATCAGTTCAAAATTCAAATAAGCAGACAGTTTATTGAATAGGAACGGCCTTCAGGCCGTTTGCATAAATGCTTCCAGCAATCGGCTTCAGCCAAAATTTCTCAAAATCAAAAGCTTAAGTCATTTTAGAAAACTTATAAATTATCAAATTCGTAACTTTGATAAATAAAAAAACAGCAGCTCCGTCGAGAGCTGCTGTCTGAGGAGAACTCAGCACTATAGGATCGTATCAGTCATCAAATCCTATAAAATTTCCGTCCGAATCAAATTTGAGATCCAGATCGATTGAAAGTTCAATTTTGTAACCGTAAGATTTTTTCTCAATCGATTCGATAAACACGCTCTCGGGATAATTTGAATGAACATAGCTCAAAATTGCCGGCGGAATCAGATCATCCGGAACTTTATGATCATCACCGTCAATCTCTGTCCAGTTGCCGTCTGCATCAAATTCAAGTTCAAAGCCGTTGTTCAAATCCACTTCATAAACGGTTCCGTCATCATCCGGCTGTGTTTTCATTTTAACCAGGATTGCCATCGAACCCGGAAAATGATTCTCTATCCAGGCTCTGATATTTGCAGGCAGATCCGAATACTGGATTGCGATTTCATCATCCTCTCCGTCACCGTCAAAATCTGCTGAAATAAAATTCCCTTCCGCATCAAAATACAGATCGATGTCGTTCGACAGTTCAACTTCCCATCCGCCGTCTTCTCTTTCTATCTCTTCGATATAAATCGGCGCAGGATAGTTCTGTGCCACATAATCCAATATCGACTGAAGCAACAGATCATCCGGCACCGGATTTCCGTTTCCAAATACGCCTGTCCATCCGCCATCCGTATCAAAATCAACCTGATACTGATTGCTCAGATAGGTTTTGTACAAAGTTCCGTTGGCTTCGGGCTGATCGAGTTTTGTGGCCGAAACCAGTGTCGCATCCGGGAAATTTGTCTCAAGCATGGTTCGGCTCGCAGCGGGCAGATCGCCGTAATCTATCGGTGTTCCGCTGTTTCCGTTGTCGTCATCATTGTTGCAGGCAGTCATCAGGCCGATCGCCAAAACCGCCAAAATAGTTTTGAAAAATACCAATCTCATTTTTATAAAGTTTTAAAATTAAATCAGTAGATTTTTATTCAAATCTGTCGTTTGTTTTTATTAAAAAATTAAAATGGGTTGGTTTTGAAAATAATTCAGGTAAGTAAAAATTATTCGATAGTGAAGTTTGGTTTGAACTGTTTTAACCAAAACGAAAACCGTCAGTTCAAATTGTATTCTCCCGATCTTTTAACGAAATTTTAGTAAATCGGATTCAAAGAATGGAAAAAGGAAAAGCGAAATCGGAAATAAAAAAACCTTCCGCCAATTAATCCGCTGCGGAAGGCCTTCAGGTACATTAAGAGAGTTTTCTAGCTTTTCAAAGACCAAATTTATATTGCTTTGCAACATCCGGACTGTAAATTTTTACAATCAGCATTGCTTTTTGTACGGATTGCATCAATTCAATTTTATTTTATGGTTCAACCCCTTCGGGGTTGGTTTGAGGTGGTCTATTATTTCCCCCTGATTTCATCAGGGGCTACTAAAGGTTGAACCACTTCGTGGTTCTATGTAATATTAACGTTAGTTAATTCAAAAAATAA